>JBEPVV010000022.1:0-10392 GCA_041690795.1 Gemmatimonadota bacterium
CACCCGCTTGCGGACAGTGGCCTGAATCGACGCGGCGGCGGCGACCGGCCGCGCGCCGGTGCCGGTCGCAGGGGCCAGCGGAATCGAAAACCGGAACGTGCTTCCCTGTCCCGGCCCGGCGCTCGTGGCCGTGAGCGTTCCGCCGTGCATCTCCGCGAGCCGCCGGGCGAGGTGCAGGCCCACGCCAAGCCCGCCTTGCTGGCGGACATCGCCCGCAGCGACCTGCACGAACATCTCGAATATCTGGTCGATCATCTCCAGCGGGACCCCGATGCCGGTGTCGGTCACCGTCACGATTGCGTGGCCGCCTTCTTCCCAGACGCGAAGCGCCACGTCGCCTGCCGCCTCAGTGTACTTGGCAGCGTTGTTCAACACATTCCCGATTGCCTGCGTCAATCGCGCGCCATCGGCATCGAGCCGAATCGGCACCGACGGAAGTTCCACGGTAAACGTGTGGCGATTCGCGGCAAGGATCGGCCGGCTCGATTCGACGGCGGTAGCGACGACCGTGGCGAGGTCGATCGGTTCCTTCCGCAACTCGAACTTGTTTTTCGAGATGCGGGAGACGTCCATCAGGTCGTCGATCAGCCGGATCAACTGCGACAGCTGGCGGTCCATCATGCTCAATGCGCCGGGGAGATCCTTTTGTGGATCGGTCGTGCGCTCGAGGAGATACACCAGGCTGCGGAGCGGTGCGAGCGGATTGCGGAGCTCGTGCGCAAGCGTCGCGAGAAAGTCGTTCTTGGCCCGGTCAGCCTGGCGCAGCTCGTCGTGCAGGGCGCGCAATTGTTCTTCGTTCCGCTTTCGCGACGTGATATCGCGGGCGATCTTCGATGCCCCGACGATCCGCCCTGAACTGTCGCGAATCGGCGAGCTCGTCAGCGAGATATCGCGCAGCTCCCCATGCTTGGTGACCCGGATCGTTTCGTAGTGGTCGACCCGCTCGCCGCGAACGAGCTTCGACAGGATGTCACGCTCTTCGTCGTGCCGGTCCTTGGGGATGATCATCGTCACCGGCTGACCCACAGCCTCGGCCGGCGTGTAGCCGAACAGGCGCTCCGCTCCGACGTTCCACGACACGATCCGGCCCTCGAGCGTCTTGCCGATGATGGCATCGTCCGAGGACGCCACGATGGCTCCCAGATGCGCCTTGGCGATCTCCGCCTGCTTGCGTTCGCTGATGTCGGAGAGAGCGACCAGAACACCACTCGTCGCCCCCGACGGCTCGTGCAGCAGGCTGACCTGCGCCAGAACCGCCAACCGGCTGCCGTCGGCGCGCACGATGACAAGCTCGTCCTGCTGCGGCTCACCGGTGCGGAGCGCCACGGCGACGCAACACTGCGAGGGGTCGATCACAGCGTCGTCGAACGCCGAACGGAGTTCAACCGCCCCGCTCCACCTGTCGGCTGGATCGTTCAGCCGCGGAGTCCGGCCCCACAATGAGAATACTTCCGCATTGGCGTTGGTGATTACGCCGGCGAGATCGCAGATGTAGGCGGCGATCGGAAGCGCCCGCAGGACGACATCGCCGCTGAGCGGATAGCGCTCGGATTCGATTGGCGGGGACGCGACGGGGGCCATGGAATACCGGTGAAGATCGGATGAAGGATGCCACGGTGTCGCGGCCACGGGCTACGCTGAAGTGTCATGGCATACGGCCCGACGGCGGCGGGGAACGTGGAAAATATATATGTAATCCACCGGTGCCGGCGTCGGTGCGACCATAATACCGTCCCCCTTGACGCATCGGATCACTAGGCATAGCATTGCATGGTATGAATGGCGAAACACTCAAGGGCCACCTTGACCTGCTGCTCCTGGCGGCCCTACGCGGCAACCCCGCGCACGGCTATGCCGTGGCCGAGACGCTGCGCGCCCGCAGTGACGGCGATCTCGACCTTCCGGAAGGGACGCTCTACCCCGCCCTTCACCGGCTGCAGCGATCCGGCCTGGTGACCAGCAAATGGAGCGAATCAACCGGCCGCCGTCGCCGCATTTACCAGCTCACCGCCAAGGGTGCACGGGCGTTTAGCGCACGTCACGACGAATGGCGTGCCTTTGCGCGCGTGGTACGTAGCGTTGTGGAAGCCACCCCATGACGGAGCAAGCGGTGGATCGGTATCTGACGAGCCTCCGCCGCGAGATGGCAGGGCGCGGCGCTGCAGGTGCGGACCGATTTGTCGAGGAGGCACACGCGCACCTCCTTGATGCCGTCGAAAGCGGCGAGCGACGCGGTTTGACGCGCGCCCAGGCTGAACGCGAAGCGTGTGCACGGTTCGGTGAACCGCGGGCCGTGGCTGCTGCCTTCGCCGCCGAGTATCTGCGGCGTCGCCACCGCGCCGTGTTGACCATCGCCATCATCGCGGGTATCGCGATTGCTTGCGTCGATTCGAGGCCGGGCTGGGATGACACCGGCATCACCGCGTTCGCACTGCTCACGGCCGCCGGCCTCCTCGGACTGTTCGCCCCGGAACGGCCCTGGCGCTGGGCGCTGGGCATCGGCGCATGGATCCCGTTGTATCTGGTCGCGAAAACACCGACCGTTGGAACCGCCGCTGGCAGCCTCCTGATCCTGGGATTTCCGCTGGCTGGTGCGTACCTCGGCATGCTTCTCCGGCGAGCGCTTTCGTCATCCAATGCCGCCGCATCGTGACTCTTTTCGATCTGATCTTCCTGATTGCTGCGCTCGCCCTCTTGGTCGCGACTGCAAGCGCAATGTACCTCGCCGTCCGCCGGCGCTGGCCAGCCGTGAGTCGGCTCGGCTGGCGGACCGTGGCAGCCACGGTTGCATACTTCGCCGTGCTGATTGCCGTATCGCTGACGGCGCGACCACGGTTATTGCCGGTGGGTACTTCCCAATGCGCCGATGAATGGTGCATCGCCGTGACCGGGGCGACCCGTGAAACCGCGATCGATACCGCCAAGGCCCGGGGGGTTTTCGAGATCGTAACCGTGGAAGTCACCAACCAGGGTCGCGGGCGCCGCCAGCGCGAAGCTGACGTATACGCCTACTTGGTAGACGCCGACGGGCGGCGGTTTCAGGTTTCGCCCGCCGGAGAATCGGCACTCGAACGCAGCGGGGCGGCTGGTGATTCGCTGACAGGCTTCGTTGACGCGGGAAGCAGGCGTGAAAGTCACCTCGTTTTCGATGTACCGCCGGACGACTCGGGGCTGGCATTGATCAAGGCGGCGCACCGGTGGACGCCGGCGCGCGTCGTCATCGGCGACCCGCAAAGCCTCTTACACCCGCCCACCCTGATGCAAGTTCGCACTCGCTAGCCATCCCGGTCCGCCAGCAGCCTGATAAAATCCCCTGCCGTTTTCAGCGCGAGCAGGCGCGCTGGAACGTCTTCGGCTCTTGCGAACGTCGCCAGGCGCCCCAGCGCCGGCAGGTAATCGTTCGCCACCTCAACCGGAGGCGCGGCGATCAGGAAAAGGTGATGCACCAGCTTCCCATCAACTGCGCCGAAATCGACTCCCGCGGGTACACGGCCGTACGCCATCTGCAGCCGCGCCACGACGGAGGATCGGCAGTGCGGAATCGCGATGCCGCGCCCGACGCCGGTCGAGCCCAGCTCCTCTCGCCGCAACAGAACGCGATAAAGTGTTTCGGACGTCACGTCATCGAGTCGCAACAGCCCGATCATTTGCGACAGCAGTTCGGCCTTCGATCCGGCTGCGAGGTTCAGGTCCACGGCATCGGCGGGAAAGAGTTCGCGAAGCGCTTTCATCAAGCTGTCTCGATCGGCAAGGTGATTCCGGTACCAGTGTCGGTGACGGTGATGTCGCCGCCGTGGCCCTGGATGATCCGGCGCGCCAATGCCAGATCGGCGTCCATCGTGACCGGTTTCGCATGTGCGACCAGTATCCGAAGCGACGATTGGTCGCGTTGGACACCTACCTCCACAGCGGAACCCGGCGTCGCATGGCGCACGATGTGCCCAAGGACGAACTGCAATGCCTGCTGCAGACGGACGCGATCGGCCGCCACTGCGGGCATTCCGGGCGGAAGATCCATCGTCACGGTCACGGCGGTAGCGCGCCCCTCCGCCTGCAGCGCTGGTCGCAGGTTACGGAGGATGTCGCAGACCCGCACACGATCGGACCGCGCCGATGGCCGCTCGGCGTCCGATCCCAGGATCTCACGAAGCCGGGCAAGCTCCTGCGACGCAGACGATACACCACTCTGCGCCGCCGCAAGCATCTCCTCCTGATTTTCATTCAGCGCGCCGAAATGATTGTCGAGGAGGATATGCAACGCGGCACTGGCATCAGTCAGCGGGCGCTGCGCCGCCACGGCCGCTTCTTCCAGCAGCTGGCGGTGGCCCGCATCTGCGTCACGACTCGCAACCGTCGTCGCCGTTCCGTCCGCGGGAGTCGTGTCCGTTTTCGAGCGCGTCGGGGCACGCACAGGATCCTTCCGCGACGACGCATCCGCGATGATGGGCGCCGATGGTGGATATGCTCGGGCCGGCGCCGCCCCTCGGGCGATCGATGCGCCTCGACCGCTGAGGCGCGGATTCGCGTCACCGACAGTCGAAGCCACCATCACGTCGAGACCCTGGCGATTCCGTAGCAGCCGCTCGACCACCGAGCCATGGATCAGGTGGTGCAGCCAGCCATGTCGCGACTGCCCGATGATTCCCAGCGCGACATTCCGCTCGCGCGCGAAATCAAGGATCGCAGCGGCGATATCGGGGGATTCTAGTTTGATCACTTCCGCTCCCATCACCTGGGCACGCTGGATGTTCTCCACCAGTCGTCGCTGCAGCGACGCCTCGATGCGATCCGCTGCCTCGGCAGGGGTCTGCACGTACACGCAGAACCAGTTCCGGTTCAGGCGTCCGGCAATCCTGCTCGCCTTGCGCAGGAGCGCTGCGGTATCGTCAGGGCGGCTCGACATCGCCACCAGCAACCCGCCTGACGCAGAGCGAGACGAGCGTGCCGCCATCGCGCCGGACGCCGCCTCCCGGCCGCGGTCGACAGAGTTGGCCACTTCGCGCAGCGCCAGCTCGCGGAGCGTGCTGAGATTCTCGTCGGTAAAGAAGTTGGCGAGCGCCGCCTGCACTTTCTCGGCCGCGTAGATCTTGCCGTCCCGCAGCCGCTGGCGCAGGTCTTCGGCCGAGATGTCGAGGTTGATCACCTGATCGGCGAGACCGATGACCCAGTCGGGCACCGTTTCGCGAACCGTCACGCCGAGCGTCTTCTGCAGTACATCGTTCAACGACTCGAGGTGCTGCACGTTCACGGCGGAGAGCACGCTGATGCCCGCTTCGAGCACAGCAACCACATCTTCCCATCGCTTTGACCTTCCGGTACCCGGCACGTTGGTGTGGGCCAGTTCGTCGACAACGACCACTTCGGGTCGCCGTGCGATCACGGCATCGACGTCCATCTCCTCGAGCACGACCCCGCGATACGCGCTGCGCTTGCGCGCCACGATCTCCAGGTCGCCCAGCTGCGCTTCCGTGTCCTGCCGTCGGTGCGTCTCGATGTAGCCAACGACGACGTCAACGCCACGGCGTCGCAGTTCGTGAGCGTCGATGAGCATCCGATAGGACTTGCCAGTACCAGCAGCAGATCCGATATAAAGCTTGAGTTTGCCCCGGGGGCGGTGATCGACCGGATCGGCGAATGAAGGTTCGACCATGGGAGGGTCAGCGCCGGCGCAGCACGAAGCTGCCGAGGCCATCGTCCGCGGCAGCGCGCTGATGAGTTCGCCAGACGCCGCTCACCGAGTCGCCGACGACGATGCCGCGGAGTACTTCCGCGTCAGAAAAGATAGGACAGGCCAATGGCAGCAGACCACTGCGTCTGCCGACCGTCGAACACCGCGAGGCTGGCATGGTCAAGGCGAATTTCCGGGCGGAGCAACGCGTGCGGCCAGCGCTTGATCGTCAGGGTGCCGGTCACGCTCGTGAGCTTGAGGCCGGTGTTGACCGGAAATCCCAGCGCTCCCGATGTGCGCGCACCGTCGCGGTCGTCGACATAGTCGGCGCGCATGCCGAGCGCTACGGTCGGCGTCACGTCCCCGCTTGCCCAGAATCCTGCGGCGTACCATGCCGCGGCTCGGCCATCCGATGCCGCACCCGACTCTCGTCCGACGTCGAGCTGCAGCCACGTCGTAACCTTCTCGCCGAATTTCCTCGAGGCCAGCGCCTCGGCGCCGCTTCGAACGTCCTGCGTACTGTTGGCCTGCTCGGGACCGGTGTAGCCGAGAAACGAGATCGCTGTGCGGTCATCGAGGGCAAGTCCCACGCGAGCGACGGTGGATTTGGCGCGATTGTTGTCGACCACAAGGTCCCAGCCGTTGGTGAGTCGCAGTTCTGCATCGACGCGCGCCCCGAACCTGGCGCTGATCTCCAGACCAGTCTCCGTGAACGGCTCGAGCAGGATGTCCTGAGTTCCGACTTCGAGCGTCGGATTGAGAACGTCCTCGAACACTTCGACGCCCATCAGCGTCGCCATCTTGCCGGCCTTCAGCTGCACGCTTCGCCCGCCGCCCCATGGCATGTTCAGCATCACGTATGCCTGCCAGACGTCGGCGTCGGGTCCGAGGTCGAGCCCCGACGACTTGACGAGGCGCGCATTCTGGCCAACGATCGGTTCGAACCGGAAGCCGGCATCCCAGCGATCGGGCGCAGGCAGGCGCTCGATCGTCACGTCGGCAGCATTGAGCATGAACTGGGCATCGTGACGCCCATAGAGACGACCAACTATCACTTGCTCGTTGTCGCGCGTTGACGCAGTGAAGCTCGTCGTCGCGTACCCGGTGACGGTGATAGCCGGCGCCTTGGCGACCGAATCAGGCGCTTGAGCCGCCATTCCGATCGGAAATGCAGCGATGCCCAGGAAACTGAGCAGGTGTATGCGGTACACAACCACTCCTGTCTAAGGATGCGCCACGGAATGCGCGATACTGTCCAACGCGAGATTCAGCAGCAGCACGTTCACCCGCAGTTCGCCGAGCAAGCCGAACTGACGGTTCTTGATGTGCCGATCAACCAGCGTATGCACCTGCGTGCTGTCCATGTGCCGAACGCGAGCGACTCGGGCGACCTGGAGCCACGCGTTCGCCGGCGAGATGTCGGGATCCAGTCCCGACGCCGACGAGGTCACCATGTCCGCCGGGATGTGCCCCCGCACGCCGTTGTCCGCCGCCACGATCTCGACGACAGCGCCCGCAACGAGTGTATCCGCAAGTTTGCGATCGGTCGGCCCCTTGTTGGTGCCTGACGATGCGGTCGCGTCGTATCCGTTCCCGGCGGCAGAAGGGCGCGGGTGGAAGTACTTCGGGTCGGCGAATCCCTGCGCGATCAATTCACTGCCGACGACCTTTCCGCCGACCTGGACGAGTGAGCCGTTTGCCTGTCTGGGAAAGAGCAGCTGTGACAGGCCGGTGACGATGGCCGGGTAGATCGCGCCGGTGATGACACACAGGACCAGCGTGATCACGATCGCGGGGCGAAGCTGATTGCGAAGCATGCCTAGACCAACCGGAGGAAGACGAGGATGAGATCGATGATCTTGATGCCGACGAAGGGCACCAGCAGCCCGCCGGCACCGTAGATCAGGAGGTTGCGGCGGAGAATGACGGCCGCCGCAGCCGGGCGGTAGCGGACGCCACGCAGGGCCAGCGGAATCAGCGCGATGATGATGAGCGCGTTGAAGATCACGCTCGCCAGGATCGCCGACTGTGGCGAATGCAGCCGCATGACGTTGATCGCGTTGAGTGCGGGATACGTTACCGCAAACATCGCCGGGATGATGGCGAAGTATTTGGCCACGTCGTTGGCGATCGAGAAGGTCGTCAGCGATCCGCGGGTCATCAACAGCTGCTTCCCGATCTCCACCACCTCGATCAACTTGGTCGGATTGGAATCGAGATCGACCATGTTGCCCGCTTCGCGTGCAGCCTGTGTCCCCGTGTTCATGGCAACGCCCACGTCGGCCTGGGCCAGAGCGGGTGCGTCGTTGGTGCCATCGCCCGCCATCGCGACGAGGCGGCCACCCTGCTGTTCGCGCCGGATCAGCGCCAGTTTGTCTTCCGGTGTTGCCTCCGCCAGAAAATCGTCCACGCCGGCTTCGCGCGCGATGGCCGCGGCGGTCAATGGATTGTCGCCCGTGATCATCACCGTCCGGATGCCCATCGCGCGAAGACGGTCGAACCGTTCGTGCATGCCGCCCTTGACGATGTCCTTGAGGTACACCACGCCGAGGACGCGAGCCCCTGCCGGCTCACGCTCGGCGACCACCAGCGGCGTGCCACCTTCGCGCGCAATCTGCTCGACGATGCCCGTGAGTTCGATCGTCACCGTTCCCCCGCCCTCCTGCACCCATCGGCTGATGGCGTCGCCTGACCCTTTTCGCAGCTGCATGTCGCCAGAATCGACGCCGCTCATCCGCGTGGTCGCGGAGAAGGGGACGAAGGTGGGGAGCGGTCCGCCGTCGGTCGCGCCAACACTGCGGCCGCGGAGGTTGAACTGCTCCTTCGCCAGCACCACGATGCTGCGGCCTTCTGGGGTCTCGTCGGCCAGCGAGGCAAGCTGCGCCCGATCGGCGAGTTGCTCGATCGTGACGCCAGGGACCGGGTGAAACTCCACCGCTTGGCGGTTTCCCAGCGTGATGGTGCCGGTCTTGTCGAGCAGCAGCGTATTGATGTCACCGGCGGCTTCGACCGCGCGCCCGCTGGTCGCGATGACGTTCTGCTGGATCATGCGATCCATGCCCGCGATGCCGATCGCCGAAAGCAGGCCGCCTATCGTTGTCGGAATCAGGCAGACGAGCAGCGAGATCAGGACTGTCACCGTGACGGACGTGCCCGAATACACGGCGAATGGCTGCAGCGTAGCCACCGCGAAGGTGAAGACGATGGTGAGACCGGAGAGCAGGATCGTCAATGCGATTTCGTTCGGCGTCTTCTGGCGCTTGGCGCCCTCGACCAGCGCGATCATCCGGTCGAGGAATGTCTCGCCCGGATTGGCCGTGATGCGGATGACGAGAAAGTCGGACAGCACTCTGGTGCCACCGGTGACCGCCGAGCGATCACCGCCGGACTCGCGGACCACCGGCGCGGACTCACCCGTGATCGCCGATTCATCCACCGACGCGACGCCCACGATCACTTCGCCATCGCCCGGGATCACGTCCCCGGGTGTACACACGACCAGATCACCCGCCCGCAATTCGCCAGCCGGCACCAGCGTGAACTCCTCGCGACGGGCGGCGTCGACGATCCGCTTCGCTTCGGCATCCTGACGGCTCTTGCGAAGCGAATCGGCCTGGGCCTTGCCGCGCCCTTCCGCCATCGCCTCGGCGAAGTTCGCAAACAGCACCGTGAACCAGAGCCAGATCGTGATCTGCAGCGTAAACCCGACGCCGCCCCGGCCGCCGATGATGTCGCGGAACAGGATCGCCGTCGTGAGCACGCTCCCGATCAACACCACGAACATCACCGGGTTGCGGACCATGTGACGCGGGCTGAGCTTGCTGACGGCATCGCCCAGCGCGCGACGGACGATCGGCGGATCAAAAAGCGGCCGCTTGGTGATTGCCATCAGAAGAGGCCTCCGGCACGCATGATCAGGTGTTCGACGATGGGGCCAAGCGAAAGCACCGGGAAGAATGTCAATCCGGCGACGATCAGGATCACGCCAATGAGCAGCAGCACGAATAGCGGCGTTGCGACGGGGAAAGTGCCGCTCGACGCGGGGATGATCTTCTTCTCGGAGAGGAATCCGGCCAGCGCCAGCATCGGCACCATCATCGCAAAGCGACCGATCAGCGTGGTGACGCCGAGCAGGGTGTTGTAGAAGTAGGTCGACCCGGTCAAGCCGGCGAAGGCGCTGCCATTGTTGGCCGCACCGGAACTGAACGCATAGAGAATTTCGGACAGGCCATGTGGTCCGGCGTTGTTAAGTCCCTTGAGCCCTGCGGGAGCCACCACTGCAACGGCTGACATGACCAGGATCGTGCCAGCAAACACCAAGACGTAGAGCATCGCCATCTGCACCTCGCGCGACTGGATCTTCTTGCCGAGATACTCGGGCGTCCGTCCGACCATCAGGCCGGCGATGAAGACGGTGAGCACGACCATCACCAGCATGCCGTACAAACCAGCCCCGACACCGCCGAACACGACTTCGCCGAGCTGGATGTTGACGAGCGGTACGAGCCCGCCAAGAGGCGTGAACGAATCGTGCATCGCGTTCACGGCGCCGCACGACGCATCGGTCGTGACCGTCGCATAGAGCGCGGAGTTGGCGATCCCGAATCGGACCTCCTTCCCCTCCATGTTTCCGCCGGGATTGCCGGCGGACGTGGCGACGTCAATCCCCCGCGCCGCGTGAATCGGATTGCCGCGCGCCTCGGCCCAATAGGCCGTGGTGACAC
>JBEPVV010000023.1:0-10193 GCA_041690795.1 Gemmatimonadota bacterium
CGTGATTACCGACAAGGGCCTGGAACGGATGAGCACGGCGCCGCGGGAACTGGCCGACATCGAGGCATTGATGGCGAAGCGGCCGTCCGGTAAGCAACCGGTAAGGCGGTGAAACCGGCACTGCGCGTGCTGCATAGGAGCGACCACATTCTCCCCGACACTCGATGGAGCAGACGATGAAGCACTGGTCGATGCAGGTCCTCGCGCTCGCCACGATCGTGGCGTTGCCGGCACGCACCCTCGTGGCGCAGCAAGCGCCGAATCGCGAGGGAGCCCTCGAAGTTCGCAAGCAGTTCATGGCTGACATGGACACGCTGCAGGTCAAGTTCCTCGCGCTCGCCGAGGCGATCCCGGCCGACAAGTATTCGTGGCGGCCGGCGCCCGGTGTGCGCTCGATCGGAGAGGTCTTCATGCATGTCGCCAGCGAGTATTACGTCTACACGCCGATGTCGTTCGGCGCGCCGCGTTCGCCGGTTCTTCCGGCCGGCAAGGATGTCATGAAGAACTTCGAGGCGTCGTCGACCAAGGCCGATGTGCAGAAGCACCTGGTCGAGGGATTCGCGTACACGAAGGCCCGGGTGATGGGAATGGAGCCCGATTCGCTGGTGGGCATGCGGAAGCTGTTCGGGCGTGACTTCACGATCATCGAGACATCGATCGGCATGGGCGCCGACCTGCACGAGCATCTGGGCCAGCTGATCGCCTACGCGCGGATGAACGGGATCACGCCGCCGTGGAGCAAATCCTGACGACGTAACGGGGGGCGGGTAGCGTCAGCTGCTCGTCCCCAGCAGTTCGAAGAACCTCCCGAACACGTTGATCCCGTCCCACAGCTGCTGCAGGTCGAGCTTCTCGTTGGGGGAATGCAGGCCGTCGTCGGGGAGACCGATGCCGGTCAGCAGCACCGGCGCGCCGCTGCGGGCGAGATCGGTCACCACAGGAATCGATCCGCCGGCGCGGATGGCGATCGTTGGGCGCCCCACTACCTCCTCGAACGCGCGATCGAGCAGCGCGAACGACGGGTGCTTGACGTCCACCTGCACCGGATCGGCTCCGTGGATGAAGCGTACCTCCCAGTCGGCGTAGTCCGGCGCGACGCGCGCACAGGCAGCCCGCAGCTGCTCGCGGGCAAACTCGTACGAAAGCCCGGGCACGAGGCGCATCGAGATCTTGGCGACCGCCGCCGCGGGAATTACGGTCTTGGCGCCCTCGCCGACGAAGCCACCGCGAATGCCGTGCAGCTCGAAGGTGGGCAATGCCCATGTGCGCTCGAAGATCGTGTGGTCGGCCAGGCCGGTCAGGCCCCGCCCCGTGATCTCGTCGCGAAGAAACGCGGCCTCGTCGAAAGGGAGTGACTTCCATCCTTCGAGCTCATCCTTCGTCGGCGGATCGACGCGGCGGTAGAGGTCGGGCATCGCGATCCGGCCGTCGCGACTCTTGAGATCGCTGACCATCCGGCAGATCGTCTCGATCGCGTTCGGCGCCGCACCACCGTAGTGACCGGAGTGCAGGTCGCGCTGCGCCGTGCGCACTTCCAGCTCGGCGTAGCAGATGCCTCGCAGCGCCGTGTACACCGCCGGCCAGCCGCGGGCGTAGTACGCCATGTCGCACACCAGGATTGCGTCGGCCTTCGCGCGGCCGGGATCATCACGCAACAGGTTACCGATAACGTGCCCGCCGCACTCCTCCTCGCCCTCGATCAGGAAGTGGACGTTGATGGGCGGCCGCTTCCCCTCGCTGAGCACCGCTTCGTACGCCTTGAGGAGGCAGTAGACCTGACCCTTGTCGTCGACTGCGCCGCGCGCGAAGAGCTGACCGTTGCGCACTGCTGCCTCGAACGGCGGCGACACCCACTCGTCGAGCGGGTCGGTCGGCTGGACGTCGTAGTGCCCGTAGATCAGCAACGTCGGCGCGCCAGCGATCACCGGGCTTTCGGCCCACACCACGGGGTGCCCTTCGCCCTCGAGGAGCGACGCAGTACACCCGAGCGCGCGAAACTGGTCGAGCAGCCAGGCAGCCGCGCGCCGGCAATCGGCGGCGTTCGCGGGGAGCGTGCTGATGCTGGGGATGGCGAGAAAGCTGGTCAGCTCGGCGAGGAAACGGGACTGATTGCGGGTGACGAAATCCTGATCCATGACCGGAAACTCCGGAGAAAACAGCGGCGCGCGACGACCGTGAACCGCGAAGTGTAATTCAGGGTGATGCCGGAAGCGCTCCGGGCGGATCCGGTGGACGATGCAATGCCACGCGCAGCCGCCGGAACGCCTCGTCACCTTCGGCGCCATCGAGCAGCTGCTGCAGCCGGTAAACGGCGCGAGTCAGGTCGCCGTTGTTGGCGCGATCCCAGTCGTCGAACAGCTCGAGGTTGCTGCGATACAGGCGTACGCCGATCAGCGCGGCATTGTTGATCGGCCGGACGGAGGTGTGCGCGATCCGGTAGGTCTGGAAGATGGGACCGAAACCGAATTCCAGCGTGTCCTGGCTCCACTGCGCGATGACGGCCCGGCCATAGTCGTTGGCAGTGGGCGAAAGCTTCAGGCGATACAGTGAATCGAGGCGCGCCAGCAGCCGGGCGTAGTAGACACCAAGCAGCTGTTCATCGTGCCAGCGCGCGTCGGCGCGCGTTGCGGTGAGGGTGTCGTGCCGCGCGAGGTAGAATCCGCGGGCGGCGCGATACCCTACCCACTGCGCGAAACTCTCGTTGAAGTCGGTGGCGCCCTTGATCCAGAGCGTGTTGTGCGCGATCTCGTGAAAGACCATCGCCGCCAGCTCGAGCGAGTCGCTGGTCAGCGCCGTCGACAGCAGGGGATCGTTGAACCACCCCAGCGTAGAGAACGCCGACGATGGGCGCAGGTTGGTGTCGTAGCCTCGTCCCGCGTATGTCGCTTCGGCCTTGTGCGCCTGCGCGGGGTTGAAAAAGCCCTTGTAGGGCACGCGACCCGCCACCGGGTAGTGCCACGTCACCGGACAGATGCAGTTGCGGGGCGAGGCGGTCAGCACGAGCAGCAGCGTGTCGCGGCCGACGTCGCTGAACATCGTGAACGTTTCCTTTGCATCGAGGCCGATGCCCGCCGCGTAGGTTCGAGCATCGAGCACCAGCTTCGCCTGCTGTCGCAGCGCTGGCGGCTTCGTCGAGTCCATCGCCAGGCGGCTGATCGGCACGCGATTGCCCAGGATGCGCATCTCCTCGATGCCCGCGCGCGAGAGGTATCGCACGTCGTCGGACGCGACGTACGCCGTGCCGAATCCCAGCAACAGCGTGGCCGCCGCAATCAACAGCCCCATCCTGAACCGCCTTCTCAAGGTCAGTGGCTCACCCGGCCAGCCAACGACCGGTGGCGCGCGCACGGCGGATCATTGCACGCGCACGATGGCGATGTACGGCATGATGAGTGTGGACAGCGCGCCGCCGGCGGCAGAGCCGGCCAGCCGCACCGTCACGCCCGGCGATCCCGCCGCAACCTTGTAGCGAACGGTGCGACCCGATCCGGCGCGGAGCGTACCCGCATGCCCGTAACCGCCGGTCGTGCTGTCCGGCGTGAGCGGGAAAATCTTGGCGAATACGCTCGGGAAATTATTGGCGAAGGTGTGGCGGAAATTCCAGGAGCGGTAGTTGAGCAGGCTGGTCTGCGGGAATCCCGGGAGGTCGCCGGTCCAGTTGGCCAGCTGCCATTCACCGACCAGCGTCGGAAAGTCGACACCCGTGATTTCGGAGACGCGCTTGGCCCCGACGCCGGTGGTCTGCTCCATCGCCCGAGTGAACTGGGTTCCGAGCACGGAATCGGCTGAGAAGTGATCGGCGATCCAGCGAATGAAGAGCCACGCGGCCCCACGCTCCGGGAGTGTTCCGTCACCGGACTCCGGGGCCACCAGGTAATTCGACTCGGTGTCGTTGAGGTATGCGTATGCGTTCCCGACGTCGCCGCCCGCGAATTCCGAGAAGCAGTCGCCGCCGACCGCCGTCGTGCATTCCGAGGCCGGCACGGTGCGCCAGCCGAGCTCCTCGGCAAAGTGGCTGAGGCCCTCGTTCATCCAGACGTCCTGATCGAAGCTGCCGCGCAGCAGCACGTGCTGGTTGAACGAGATCATGTGCTGCAGCTCGTGAATCAACGTGGCCGGCAACACGTTGATGGCACCGGTGTGCGTGACGGCCTTGCACTTGGCGGTCGCCGGCGACGTGGTCACGGTATAGAACATCTCACGAGCGTTGCTGCCGCGCGCGAACGGGATCAAGTCGTTGCTGAAGGTGTAGCCGATGATCCGGCCCTGGGTGCAATCGGTGGTGAGCTGGTTGACGGCCGGCGTCATCAGGATCGAGATGTGCCCGTCGCCATTGATGTCAGACTCGCGCCCGAAGGCCGTGGTGTCGGTGGCGTAGAGATAGTTGTCGAAGAGCAGCCCGAACTGCTGAATGTCTTCTCCGGTGAACGCATCGGCCCCGGCGAGCTGGTGGTCGTCCAGGTAGATCACCCCGGGATTGCCGGCGTACTTGACCGTCGCGCCGATCTTGTTGAAGCTGCTGCAGTCGGACGTCGCGCAGACGTTGAACGAATCGCGGTCGCCCACCGCCGGCGGGATCGCACGCTGGACAATTGCCGCACCGATCTGGACACCGCCGCTCGCCGCCAGGCGGCGTTCAGCCATCCGCAGCGTGTGCTCGAAGCTCGCCGGGGTGGTCGGTGCCGTGTTCCCTGCGTACGACGACAGCGGGGCGCCGAGGTCGGCAACCAACGAGCTGGTGCGCCCGGACGCCGATGCCTTCAGCGCGGACTGCAGGGCGTAGGACGCCGACGTGCCGTCGTTGGTGGAGACACCGTAGCCGGAATACGGGATCATCACGTATTCGGCAGCATCACCAGACCCGGGGAGTGACAGGCAGCTGGCCTGATGCAGCGCATCAACGATCTGGTAATCGCCGACCGCCAGCGTGACCGGCATCGTGTTGGTCGCGGTGCAACTGGAGAGGTCGGCGGCGGGGCCGGGATTGTTGCCTGGATCGGTGCTGCTGCAGCCGGCGGTAACGACGACAATCGCCGCCAGCAGGTGGGGCGCGAAACTGCGTTTCACCACAGACTCCTCGGATCCGAGAATCGGGCTAAGCGTAAGCAGGACAACAACTTTTGACAATATCAGGGGATCGCGATACGATTCGCTGGTGACTTCGCCAACCCGCCGGACCAAGAAACGCGAGCGGGGGGGTAACGCGTTCCCGACGGTGATGCCGGCCTGGGCGGGTTGCCTCCCCGTTCCCGCTGGCCACGAGTGCTGATCGATGGCATTCGTCCACCTCCACACCCACAGCGAATTCTCTCTCCTCGACGGCGCCAACCGGCTCCCTGAGCTCGTCAAGCACGTCAAGACGCTGGGTATGGACTCGCTCGCGGTCACCGATCACGGCAACCTCCACGCGGCCTGGCATTTTTACGAGGAGGCGCGGGCGCAAGGCATCCGGCCGATCCTGGGCTTCGAGGCCTACGTCGCCTTCGGACCGCGGACGGTGCAGCAGAAGCCGCAGTGGGCGCCTGCCAACTACTCGCATCTCGTGCTCCTCGCCCACAACCAGGCCGGCTACCGGAACCTCGTCCGCCTGACCTCGATCGGTTTCACAGAGGGGTTCTACCGCCGTCCCCGGATCGATCGTGAGGCACTGGCGGCGCATAGCGAAGGCATCGTCTGCCTGGCCGCCTGCCTCTCAGGTGAAGTCGCGCTCTGGCTTCGTCAGGGCAAGTACGACAAGGCCCGCGAATCGGCGGAGTGGTTCGCCAAGACGTACGGCAAGGAACGTTTCTTCCTTGAAGTACAGCAGCACGGCATCCCCGAGGAAGCGATCGTGACCAAGGGGATGTTCGAACTGGGGAAGGAACTCGGCCTTGGTGTCGTGGCGACCAACGACGCGCACTATCTCAAGCGGGAAGACGCTGAAGCGCACGACGTGTTACTGGCGATCGGTACCGGGTCGGACCTCGACGACCCGAAACGTTTCCGCTTTACCGGCAACGAGTCGTACGTCAAGACCGAGGCCGAGATGCGAAAGCTCTTCGCCGATCACCCCGAGACGCTCGAGCTGACGCAGACGATCGCCAATCGTTGTGAGTTCGATTTCGAGAAGCGCTACTTCCTGCCCCAGTTCCCGCGCCCCGCAGAGTACGCGAGCGACGAGGATCTGCTGCGCGACCTGGCGGAGCGCGGCGCGAAGCAGCGGTACGGCGAGGAGCTCCCGGCGGAGGTTCGCACCCGGCTCGACTATGAACTCTCGGTGATCAACCAGGCGGGATACGGCGGCTACTTCCTGATCGTCGCCGACTTCATCGAGGCGGCGCGCGCGCGCGGCATTCCGGTCGGACCAGGCCGTGGTTCGGCGGCTGGGTCGCTGGTCGCCTACAGCCTGCGCATCACCGACGTCGATCCGCTCCGCTTCGACTTGCTCTTCGAACGCTTCCTCAATCCCGAACGGGTGTCGATGCCCGACATCGACATCGACTTCTGCTACGAACGGCGCGGCGAAGTGATCGAATACGTGCGCCAGCGCTACGGTCGCGAATCGGTGGGACAGATCATCACCTTCGGCACCATGAAGGCGCGCGCCGCCATCAAGGATGTCGCCCGCGTGCTCAAGGTGCCGCCGGGTGACGCCGACCGGCTCACCAAGATGATTCCGTCGGCTCCGGGCTTTTCGATGACGATCCCGGAAGCGCTCAAGAAGGTCGACGAACTCAAGTCGGCGGTGAAGGACAACGAGCTCTTCGGTCGCGTCTTCCAGTTTGCCTCGCGGATCGAGGGCCTGTCGCGTCATGCATCGGTGCACGCCGCCGGCGTGGTGATCGCGCCGGGCCCCCTCTCCGAGTACGTGCCGGTCTGCACGGCACGGACGACCAAGGGCTCAGGGGCCGTCGAGGGCGAAGACTCGATCATCTGTCAATACGACATGGGATCGCTCGAAAAGGTCGGCATGCTGAAGATGGACTTCCTCGGTCTCAAGACGCTGACCGTGATCCACGATGCGCTGCAGATGCTGAAGGCGCGCGACGGCACGGCGCCGGAGATGGAGACGCTGTCGCTCGAAGACCCGAAAGTGTACGAGCTGCTGCGCACGGGACGCACGGCGGGGATCTTCCAGTTCGAGTCGCCGCTCGCCACCGACACGTTGCGCAACATGAAATGCGACCGCTTCGACGACCTCGTGGCATCGAACGCATTGCTGCGCCCCGGGCCGCTCGATGCCGGAATGCACCTCGTGTTCATCAAGCGCAAGCTCGGCCAGGAAGCGGTGACCTATGCGCATCCTTCGCTCAAGGACGTGCTGGAGTCGACCTACGGCGTCATCACCTATCAGGAACAGCTGATGCGGATCGCCAACGTGATCGCCGGCTTCTCGCTCGCCGAAGCCGACGTGCTGCGGAAGGCCGTGGGCAAGAAGGATTCGGAGCTCATCCGCAAGGAGCTCAAGCGCTTCGTCGACCGGGGGCTGGCGCTCGGTCACGCGCCCAAGTTGATGGAGGAGCTGTCCGCCCAGATCGAGACCTTCGGCCGCTACGGATTCAACAAGTCGCACTCGGTCGCGTACTCGGTGCTGTCGTACCAGACGGCGTGGCTCAAGACCTATCACCCCGCCGAGTTCATGGCAGCGCTGCTGTCGAGCGAAATCGGTTCGACCGACAAGGTGGTGCAGTACATCAACGAAGCGCGCGAGCTTGGTATCACGGTGCTGCCGCCGGACGTGGCCGAATCGGGCTTCAAGTTTACCGTCGTCGGTGAGAACCGGATTCGCTTCGGGCTCGGCGCGGTGCGCAATGTCGGCGCCGGCGCGATTGAGTCGATCATCGCCGCGCGGGTCGCCGGACGCTTCCTCTCGCTGGCCGATTTCGTGAGCCGCATCGACACCCGCCTCTGCAACAAGCGGGTGCTCGAGTCGCTCATTGCGGCCGGTGCCTGCGATGCGTTCGGACATCGCGCCCAGCTCTGCGCCGCACTCGACCAGGTGCTCGCCGAGTCGCAGCTGCTCCAGCAGGAGATCGCCGCCGGGCAGGTCTCGCTCTTTGGTGAAGCGATTGCGGCCGCACCGACCGAGCACCCGCTGCCGGAGGTTTCGCAGTGGACCGAAGCGGAACGGCTCGCGAAGGAAAAGGAGATCATCGGCTTCTTCATCTCGGGGCATCCACTCGAGCGATTTCGCGCCGTGGTCGAACTGGTCGACACCCGGACGACGGCAACGCTGGGACAGTGGGACGAGCGCCCGGTCGCGATCGCGGCGGTGGTCACCGCGGTGAAACGCCAGATTTCCAAGAAGACGGGCAAGGAGTACGCGCGGATCACGCTGGAGGACTTTCACGGGACGGCGGAGGCGATCGTTTTCCCCGAAGCGTGGGTCAAGCTCAATCAGGTCATTCGCGTCGATGCCCCGACGTTGCTGACCGGCGGGTACTCGCCACGCGACCGGGGCGAAGATCAGGCACCGTTCGTCATCGAGGGCGCGCGCGACCTGGCGGAGATGGAGAGCTCGGGAAGCCTGGGCGTGGCGATCCGCTGGAACGCGCCGTCGGGTCCGCTGCTGGACGCTGTCCAGGCGGCGGCACGGGTCTGCGAAGCCCACCCCGGGCGGGCTCCGCTCTATATTGACTGGTCCGACGGCAACGGCGAATCGGCCCGACTGCGATCTCGCCGGTTGCGGGTTGGTGCCGAAGAGTCGACTCTTCGCGCCCTGCGGGATCTCTTCGGTAGTGATGCGGTTTCTCTGATCCGAGCGGAGTGACACGGGAATGGCCATCGCCTACGCGCTGGACTTCGAAAAGCCGCTTGCCGAACTCGAACGCCAGATCGAAGAATTGCGCCGGATCAGCGACGATGGCGGTTTTGACGTCGGCGGGGAAATCGGCACCTTGGAAACCAAGCTGCTGACGATGCGTGAGGAGATCTACCGGAGCCTGACACCGATGCAGCGGGTGCAGGTCGCGCGTCATCCGCGACGGCCCTACGCGCTCGACTACCTCTCGTCGATCTTCACCGACTTCATCGAGCTGCACGGCGACCGGCTCTTCCGCGACGATCCCGCAATCGTCGGCGGCTGGGCGCGACTCAACCGTCAGTCGGTGATGGTGATCGGGCACCAGAAGGGACGCGACACCAAGGAAAACATCAAGCGCAACTTCGGCATGCCGCACCCCGAGGGGTACCGGAAGGCGCTCCGGTTGATGCAGACGGCCGCACGCTTCCACGCGCCGATCATCACCCTGATCGACACTCCGGGGGCGTACCCCGGCCTGGGCGCCGAAGAGCGTGGACAATCCGAAGCGCTGGCGCGCAACATCCTCGAGATGTCCGCATTGCCGACCCCGATCATTGCCGTCGTCATCGGCGAGGGCGGCTCGGGTGGCGCGCTGGCACTAGGGGTTGCCGACCGGGTGCTGATGTTCGAGAACTCGGTCTACTCGGTGATCTCGCCCGAAGGATGTGCCACGATTCTCTGGAAGGATTCGACCCAGCGTGAGCGCGCGGCCGATGCGCTCAAGCTGACGTCGGAAGACCTGACCCGGCTGGGCCTCATCGACGAAGTGATTCCGGAGCCGATCGGCGGCGCCCACTTCGATCCCGACACCGCCGGCGAATCGCTGCGCGCCGTGCTGATCAAGACGCTCAACGAACTCAACAAGGTGCGACCCGAGAAACTGGTCAAGCGGCGTCACGACAAGTACGCCGCCATGGGAGCTTACGCCGAAGGATGACCGTGCAGACCGTGGAAGTGCGTTTCAAGGGCAACCGGCGGGGGTTCTTCGACTGGGCGGTGCCGACGGCACCGCTGCGCATGAACGAACCGGTGCTGGTCGAGGCCGAGCGCGGGCTCGACTTCGGGCGCGTCAACGCGGTCGGCGATGCGGCCGCAGCAAAGTGCGGCGGCTGCAGCAGCTGCGAAGTCGGTGCCAAGGACCCGCTCGAAGGCCGCGGGTCGAAGGTGGAGGAGAGCGCCGCACCCGCCGACATCGCGATCGCCGCGCCGGCCCCCGCCGTTGCCGCACAGGAGGCGAAGCCCGTCGCTGATGCGCGGGCCAGGGTGGTCCGGCGCGCCGGACCCCGAGACAGTGCCCAACACGAGGAACTTCGCCGCGCCGAAGATGACGTGCGCCGCCAGGCGACGGAGCGTGTCACCCAGCACAAGCTGGCGATGCGCATTTCGGACGCAGAGTGGCAGTGGGACAAGA
>JBEPVV010000024.1:0-10176 GCA_041690795.1 Gemmatimonadota bacterium
GTTCGGGAGAGACGTACGGCAGGCTGCCGCGCAGCTGCACCACATTGCCGGCGTCGGCGTGCTCGGAAGAAAGAGCCGTCGCGATGTCGAAGTCGATCAGGCGCACCCCGCCGGTTGCCGGATCGTAAAGAATGTTGTCGGGGTTGATGTCCTTGTGAATCACGCCGGCGGCGTGGACATCGCCCAGGGTCTTCACAATCTGGCGGGCGAAATCGAGGAACGGCTTCACCGGCATCGGCTTGCCGCCAAGCATCGTTCGGAGGGTTGGCCACGCCACCGACTCGAGGACGAGCACGCGGCCGTTGCCCACTTCTCGCAGTGCGTACACCCGAAGCACTCCGGGCGACGTCAGTCGCGACAGGATCTCGAATTCGCTCTGGTATGCCTCGAGTTGCATGGCCGTGGGATAGGGCGCGTTGAGGCACTTGAGCACAACGGCGCCTTCGGGACCTCGGGCGCGATGCACTGACGACGAAGCGCCGTCGTGAATCGTCTCGGTGATCTCGTATCCGGCGAGTTCGATCACGGAGTGCTCAGGCGGAAGATCGGCTTGGTCACCAGCCGCCTCGCAGTCCGATGGAGAGCGCTCGCCCGGCGGCGGGATAGAAATACGCTTCACCGGTGCCGGAAGGGTCGAGATAGCCGGTCGTGCTGTAGCGGGCGTCGAACAGGTTCCGCGCTTCGGCCACGATGCTCACCGCACCAACGGGATATGATGCGCGCGCATCAACACGCATGAAGGACGGGAGCTCAATGGTGTTGGCATCATCAATGAATGCCCCGCCGATGCCGCTCACCATCCCGCTCACGTCCAGCCGCGAGAAGAGCACGACACCTGCCCCGCCGCTCAGGGTGTGGCGCGGAATCGCCTTGAGATAGCTGCCGATGTTGTCACCGCTGCGGGATTTCGCTGACTGAAGCGTGTAATTGGCAAAGAGCGTCGCACCGGCAGGCCCGCGGACTACGATGCCCGCTTCGACACCGCGATGACGGCTCGATCCGATATTGACGTAGCGCAGTGTCTGCACGTCAAAATCGAGTTCGTCCTTCATGTCCATCTGGTAGACGCTCACCGATGCCGACGCGTGCAGCGACGACCAGTTGTGGTCGTGATAGAGTCCCGCTTCGAGACTGGTCCCGCTCTGGGGACGCAGCAGCGGATTGGACGTCGTCAGCGAATAGGGTGGAAAGGGAACGGGAATCGGCCGCTGGTCGAAGAGCTGGTCGAGCGTGGGTGCCTTGAACGAGCGCCCGGCGGTGACGTAGATGCTGCCGCTGCCGGTCGCCGTCCTGCTGTAGCGCACATTGAGGCCGGCCTTGGGGGAAAAGGCGCCGTGCGACGCGACAAGCGTGCTACCGCTGTCCGGTGCGCGCGGCGCGAAGCTGTCGTGCAACCAGTCGTAGCGCGAGCCAAGCGACAGGCGGACCGGGCCAGCGAGCTGCACTGTGTATTGCGCAAAGAGTGCCGCGTTCGACCGGGCACCGATGCCGCTGGCGTCGAGCGCGCCGATCGAACCACTTGATCCGCGGTACGCTGACTGATCTCCCGATTGCACGCCGAAGTATCGCGAATCGAGTCCGCCGCGACCGAGATCGCCGCCGATGATCAGCCGCCCGGCGCCCGGTAGCGGTGTATCCTCCATTTCGAGTTGCACCTGGCCGTCGGCGCGCTGATTGCTGGCGCGTCGTTGCTGCGTGTCACCGAAATCCGGGGCGAGCGCGAGTGTCTGTACTGCGTCGGTGTACCGCAACTCTCCGCCCAGCGATCCGGTCAGCCGGGTATGCGCGGCGAGCTGGTGCTCGCCACTGAGCGTCAGCGAGTTGCTGGCGTCGTGGGTATGATCGAAACGAAAGAGATCATCCGACGATGTGCGATTTTGCATGAGGAGTGAGGCCCGCAGCGGCCCCGGCTCGTCGTAGGCGCGAATGTACCAGCCCAGATCGAGCGTGACTGCGGTACCGGCATTGGCAACAAGCGGTGCCGCGACGTGGCCCCGAAAGGCATCGCGAGCGGCGTGGGCGCGGAAGCCGCCAGTACGGTCGAAGCTGGCGGACGCGGTGATGTCGCGATCGCCGAGCGGCACGGTGGTGGCTGCTTCGCCCGACCAGGAGCCGAACGAGCCGGCACGGCTCTGCCATCGAATCGGCACCGCCGACGCGGGGCGGCGGGTGATGACGTTGATCACGGCACCGAGCGCCGCGTCGCCGTAGAGCGCCGACTCGCTGCCGCGTACCACCTCGACGTCCTGCATGGCGGAGGGTGGAGGAAGAGCGTCCCAGGGAACCACTCCGGTCTGAAGCTGGTTCGCGGGCTTGCCGTCGACGAGCACCACGACGTATTCGGCCTGACCGCCGCCGTAGAAGCCCCGCACGATCAGCTGCGGGTCCCATCCCGATCCGTCGAAGTCGAGCACCGAGAATCCGGGCACGCGTTGCAGCGCGCTCGCCAGCGTTGGGCCGGGAGTGCGGGCGACATCGTCACCGCTGATCCGCGTCACCGCAGACGTGGACGCGCTGAGCGGGGTGCGGGCGCGCTCGGCCGTGACGACCAGCGGATCGAGCGTGTGGATGCGGGTGGTGTCAGCTTGCGCCAGCACCGGTGAAACGTGCGCGGCCAGCGCGACAGCCAGCGTGAAACGCCAGGCGTTCACACCGACCTCATCGCGCCATCTCGTCCGGCCATTGCGAGGATTTCTGGGATGCGCGGACCGGCTCTGCGGGCTGAGGTAACAGTATGTGGTGGCAACACTTGAGTATGCCGCCGAAATACTCCGCGCGCAACCGGCCTCTTCACAAAGGCCCACAACGCCGGTACGATTTGATCGATCCCCGTTTCTCGAACCGCTTGCGACACGCCGGCCTCAAGCCGGACTCTGCCGCGGCTTTCGCCGCCGCCGGCCCACCACGTCGGAGACTTCATGCATCGATCACCGGTCCGGTTGACCCTCGGCGTGGTGGCGATTGCCACCATTCTGGCGTGCGTGGCAGGCGCGACGACCTCCGCGCCAGAACACTTCTATCCTCGAAGCCCGGTGCTCTCGTTCAACCCGCCGGTCGACTTGCCGGCGAGCCCCAGCCAGGACGACGCGGTCTTCTTCGCCTGGCAGGCCTTCGTCGCCGTCAACTGGCCAGCGCTCGCTGGTCAGCGCGGCGTGCCCGACTTGCGCAAGAAGATCGGCCAGCCGGGCGACGTGGTCTGGAACACGTGGAAGACGCCCGGTGAGGTCTTCCTCGCCAACGGCCAGCAACCCGCTGCGTGGAACCAGCCCGGGGGCACGCTGCCACCCGAATGCGTCAAGGCGGGTGCAGTGACCGGTGACTACTGGTTGCAACGCGTCACCAAGGTTCCCGGCAACAGCAACAACGGCGCGTTGCGCAAGGCGAAGGAAGTGGTGGGTGGCACCCTGACCGACCAGCATGGCAACCTGGTGCGATTCGACGTACGCCTCAACAAGGTCGAGTTCGACAACATCGTCGGATACCGCTTCTACAGCATCGAAGGACAGGACAGCGCCAGCGTCATCAGGCTTTCGCCAGGTGTGATGGAAGTGAAGGCATCGTGGCGCCAGATGACCTCAGCCGACACGCCGTTCATGAAGGACCGATTCTTCCGTCGGATCGCGTGGATCTATACCCCGGGATCGTCGCCCAATCCGCCCACGTGCATCCAGAGCGAAGTCGGACTGGTCGGGATGCACATCACGCAGAAGACGCCGAGCCGGCCGCAGTGGACCTGGGCGACATTCGAGCAGATCGACAACGTGCCCGCGTTCACGCCACCGTCCTCGGCCGGCGCGCCCGCCATCCGCAATCTGCCGTATTCGTTCAACAATCCGGCCTGTCCACCCTCGCAATGCGTGCCCAACAAGAGCACCCAGAAGAACGGCAAGCCGACCGGCATTCCCACCCAGGTCACCCGCGTCATCAACATCGGTGCCGCCGCGCAGCAGGCGAATCCGCTGTGGGCAGCTGCGTTGCGAAAGGCCGTCGTGGCGTCGCCGTTCCAGTACTATGCGCTGGTCGACATTCAATGGCCGCAGAATCCGCGGCAGCCGCCGGCCGGCAATCCCACGCCCGGCCTCCTGGCCAACACCACCATGGAGACCTACGTGGTCGAGAGCAGCTGCCTCAACTGTCATTTCACCGCGCGGACGGCGTCCGGGAAATTGTCATCGGACTTCTCGTTCCTGCTGGCCGAAGCGCATTCGGCAAAGGCCGCGCGATGAGCATCCTCTCGTATCCGCGGCTCAACTTCCGCGGCGTTTTCCGCACCAACCCGTGCACGGCGAACAACGACGACGTCATGCCGGCCGTGGTCGAGCGCGACATCGACTCGTTCGGTGCCGACCTCGCCGGAATGACCGACCAGCAGATTCACGATTACCTGCGTGAACAGGTGATGATGTCGTACCCGGGCGCTGACCCGACGACGTGCATTCCATTCATCCGGTCGGGGTGGAACCTCTACGGCGATCACTTCACGGGTTTCGACGATACGGTGGTGACGTCGGTGGTGACCGGTCCGCTGCCCGCCGACCAGTTCACCACGCCGGCCGCGGATCCGATCGTGGGTCAGTCGCTGACCGTGCTGGGAAGCGTCACTGGTGATCCGGCGCGGCGCGGCGAACCGATCCTGTGTGACCTCGATTCGACCGGCCTGGTCACCACCCAGCTCTGGATTGGCGGTCTGCAGCTGGGATCGGGCGGGGTGTCCGGCACCGACGCGTCGAAGATCGTGGCCCAGATGAACTTCGACACGCGCGCGTACCAGAACTGGCTCAACTTCAACAGCTCGGTCGGCGGTTACGGTGGGGAGCAGAACTTCGTCGGCATCGGCTGCATGATGCAGTTCACCATTCCTGCGTCGGCGTTGCCGGCAACGGTGAACAGTGCGTCGAAGGGGCTGCAGGCACTGTTCGCCGCGGGGCGTGCGGCGGCGGGACTGGTGGTGCGCTTCCGGTGCTATGAGGTCGAGCCTCAGCTTATCGACGAAACTCTGTACGCCACCTTCCAGCAGGGGAATGCGATCGACAATCCTGCCCTCGGCTATCTGGTCGGCACCATGGGTGTCTGGCAGAATGGTGAGCCCGAGACCGAAACGGCGGGGCGCAAGCTGCAGGCGACTTACACGCCAAATGGCCGTCCGGCGATGTCGTGGCAGGCGCCGCAAGGCGGCGCGCTGACGACGGTTCCGGGATGTCCGCTGCCATGGCAGGGCCCGCCGGCGCTGATCGGGAATGTCGTTGCGATGATGCAGCCGGGGATGTCGGTGATTTCGCTGGACATGGTCTCGAGCTTTCCCAAATACGGTTACCGCAATCCCGACGGACCGCAGAAGCCGTCCTCGCAGGGATTTGGCGCGGCCAAGGTGATGGCCAATGTGGGCGACATGGTGCTGGCCGTGATCCCGGCGACCGGTGGCGCGCCACAAGTGATCGGCCCGATCAACTATGGTTTCGGTAACTACAGTCAGTATGAGGATTTCGGCGGGATCGTGGATGTGCCGTTCAATTCGACCCTGGCGCCGTTGATTACTTCGGGGACGCTGGTCGTTCAGGGCGCAGCGACGAGCGCGTTGAACGCCGGCGTGACGATGGTGCAGGAAACGGTGATTCGCGTGGTCAGCGACGATCGGGCGCTTTACCTGTTGCCGGGTGCAACCAACCAGCCGGTGCGCATCAAGGTGTACGAGCGTGGCGGCCCGACGACGGCACCCGTCGTGATCTATCCGCTGGAGTACGCCAACGTCATCGTCGCGGAGGCGCCGCCGGCACAACCCTGCGCCGATGGTGTGCGGCCGAACCAGACGGTGGGTTCGGAATCGCCGGGGATCCTGACCTTTCCGGCGCAGGTCACGATTCCGGCGGGACAGGGATTCAGCGACTGGTTCGAGTTTTCGATTTCGGCGCCGGCGAGCGGCGCTACGGTGCTCTCGTACCAGCTCGACACGACCGTGTTCGGCGACAGCGTTCCGGCGTGGACGACGTGCAACTACAGCTCGATTCGCGTCTATGCGGCCGATAATTTTTCGGCGCTGTACGCCAAGGGCCCGCTGCAATGGCCCGACGTCTACGCCAACGTGCTGCGCTACTACGCGCTGATCTACCCGGCGATGTCGAAATACATCGCGCTCAACCTGGCCGACTCGATCATCCAGAACGGGGCGTTGATCAAGCAGCGTCTCAACGTTCCGGGCACCCCGGGCTTCTTCACGACGCTCAACATGCCGCTGACGCGGCAGATGTCGCCGGCCAAGGTGCAGCTGGTGCTGGACTTCATCGATCAACAGATGAAGGGGCGGAAGCCGGGGACGCTGCTGACATGACGGTCACATCGAGGGTTGCAGCCATCGCACTCACGGTGCTGATCTGGGCAGGGTGTTCATCACCGATGGACGATGTTACGCCCGCGATCGTGCTCACCCTCAGCGCGCCCACGATCGAATTGGCGCAGGGTTCGGCCCAGTTGGGGGTCGTGACCGCCACGGTAAGCGGCGGACCTGCGAGCGCCGTGACAATCACGGTGGATCCGGTCGCATCGAATGTCCGGGGCGTGATTTCCAGCATCGAATCCCGCGGCGACGGCACCAGCGCGCTCCTCGCATTCGGCTCGGATCCGGATGCCGTGATCGGCACCTATCACATGGTGGTCCATGCAACCGCGCCTGGTCTGCGCGTGGCCACCGACGCGATCGACGTGTCGCTGGTACCGGCGGGAACGCGGGGATACTCCTTCGAAGTGCGCCCGGTGACAGTGTCGCAGGGCGGCACCGCAACGACGTCGATCAGCATCATTCGCGCAAACGCCCTTGGCCTCCGCGTCGCGATGACGGTCGATTCGGTACCGCATGGCGTGGACGTGCGAATCGCGCCGGCGGCGAACGCCCAGCAGATATCGACGATGACGGTGACGGCGATGTCGAGTGTGGTGCCCGGGCATTATACCCTGAGGCTCCACGGGCTCGCCGACCGGCTCAGCGATCGTGTTGCGATGATTCCGCTGACGGTGGTGCGGGGGCCGTGAGTTGATGCAGGTCCTTTTGGGGTCGATCCTGGGTGCGCGCCCGCCGCACGGCCCGACGTCGCGCTTGCGCCACAACCTGTCACCGGATCGCCACGATTGCCGAAACCCAACCTAGGCGGCTTTGCGCCGCATCGCCCTCTTGCGCGTGTCAGAAAGCGGTGCGATCCTTGCGCCGAGAGCGAACCCCCACTGTGCGATCCAAGACGAGGCATCCATGGGCAAGCATTCTGGCGCGGGTATGATGGTTGGCGTTTTGTCGATGGCAGTCATTGGCAGCGCAGCTCCACGACACGCATCGGCGCAGTCGATCACCGTCGGCACCGCCACCGGTAACAATTGCGTTCCCTTCGATTGTCCGGCGGCCTCGTTCGACGGAATCTTCGGATATCAGCAGGTCTTTGCCAGTTCGATCTTCAGCGGCCCGGTGCAGATCAATCAGCTGGGGTTTTTCTCAGCGCCGATTGAGGCGTTTGGCGATCCGGCCTATGACACGGGGACCTACACCTTTTCGTTCGGGTACACCGGCGCCGACGTGGGCGCGCTCTCGCCGAACTTGCCCAGCAATTTCAGTTCGAGCCCCAGCTTCTTCTCGGTGCTCAGTCTCAGCGGACTGCAGCCCGACAAACTGACCGTGTCGGGGACGCCATTTGTTTACGACCCCAGCCTGGGCAATCTGCTGCTGGACATCGGCATAACGAATCGGACTGGGGACGGGGCACCAGCCTTCGAATCAACGCGGTCGTCCTCGTGTTCACGCGCGTTCAACGTGAGCACCGGCGGCGAACCTGCAAATTCAGCCGACCTGGCGTGCCTGGTTACCGAGATCGACTACAGCGACGTGACCGGCGTGAGCGTGGTGCCGGAGCCCGCGACATTGTCGCTGCTGGCAACCGGTCTGGTCGGCATTGCGGGCGCGGGGCTCAAGCGGCGGAAGAAGGCGTAGCACGAGATCGACCTGCCGGCACAGCACTGACGAGGCCCGCGGTTGATGCGCGGGCCTCGTTTTTGTTTGCGGCGAGACAGATCTTCTGCGCCGACCTACCCTCGCGCGGGCTCGTCGTAGACACCGATCTCCGTCATTTACCACCCGCTGTTGCCGTGCCACAGCGTGGAACATGCCGAGTGGTGACTTTAACCGTACATTGCGCTGGACTCGGGCCGGTCGGGCCTGGCCCCTCACCCTCGGCTGAGAATTGCGATACATGCAGCATCGGAAATGAATTCATGACACCGGTGACGCTGGTCAACTGTCCCGCTTGCGGCCATCAGCTATCGCCACAGGCGGTCAGTTGTCCGCACTGTGGCCATCCGCTTTCGGGACACGCCGCCCCTGAAGGCAAGTGGAACGATACCCGCAGGGTGGGTGGCGTTGTCCAGCTCGTGCTGGTATTGCTGACGGCAGGAGCGCACGGAGCGATGGTGAAGCTCGTCAGTACCGAAAGAATGGAAGACATCGGCGCGGCGACGTTCATCGAGGTCTTTTTGCAGACGGCTCCGCTGACGATCGGCGTAATGCTGATCGCCATGGCGGTGATCCGGAAGTGGTGGACAGAGACCGGACCGCTCCTGTTCTTCAGCGCCGCTGTGCTCTTTGCATCGGTGTTCATCGGCAGCTGGTTGGGCGGTCTCGCAGGGGACGCATCGATCCAGGGAAATCTCGGCATGGTCTTCTTTCGCACGCTGCGATTTTATTGGCGCCACTATGGCCCGGGCCTCTTCCTGTCCTCACTCATTCTTGGCGTATTCCTCGCGTGGGCGCTCTCGAAGGAGTGGCCGGTATCCAGGGCCCATGACAAACCAACCGCATGATGGAGGCCGCAACGACGTTTCTACGGCGGAGCTGAGATAGCTAAATCGCCTGGCGCTGCCCCGCCTGCACCCGCCACCGCTCGACGTTCACGCCAATGATCAACAGCCAGAGACAGAACGAGATCTCGCCCAGGCCCGCTACCGCGAGGAATGGAAATACCTTGGCACCGATCTCCGGTGCGATGAAGTTGGCGAAGGCATTCGTCAGGTAGAGCGTCCCCTGAATCGCGAGCAGCGCGCCGATGATCCGCGGGAAGAAGGTCGACCGGATGATCTGGTACGCCAGCGACAGGCAGAAGAAGCCGAAGAAGGACAAGGCGATATCGAATCCATGCTCGAAAAGCTGCAGCGACAGGTACGACGCCGACTGCAATTGCTCCGGCGTGAACGCGGCAAGGAATGTCCCTTTGCCAAGGATGACCAGGGGCGCGAAGTGCGCTAGCAGCGCGATTCCTTCGATGGCGGTGCCGATCAACGAGAAGACCACCATCAGCATTGCCGCAGTGCGATTCACCACGCCGAAGATGTCGAAGAGCAGCAGCGCCAGCGGCACGTTGCAGAGGCAGTAGAACACCTCGACGGCAAAGCCCAACCGGTACAGCGTTTCGTGGGAAGTGATGTTGTGCGCCGTGGCGGCCGCGTCGCCGTGCACCACCAGCCGTCCGCGCACCATCACCTCGGCGAAGATTCCACCAACGATCACGATCAGGTAGAGCACACCGGCCAGTCGGGCTTTCGTCTTTGGCGACATATTGCCGAACACCTGGACCTGGCCCATGCTCGTCATCGTTCAGCTCCGCATCGTGATGGCGGGATCGATCCGTGACGCGCGACGCGCCGGGATCCAGCAGGCCGCCAGACCGATCAGCCCCATCATCAACGCCACGGCACCGAGCGTCACCGGATCGTGCGGCGCGACGCCGAAGAGCAGCCCTCGGATCGCGCGGAGGGCGAAGAATGCGATGGCGACACCCAGGATCAGACCGGTCGCCAGCAGCGCTCCGCCTTCGCCGAGGATCATCCGCTGCACTCGGCCCGCATCGGCGCCGAGGGACATACGGATGCCGATCTCGTTGGCGCGGGCGCTCACCGAAAAGGCCAGCACGCCGGCGATTCCGACTGCCGCGATCAGCAACGCCAGGATTCCGAATGAGGAGACCAGCACCGCGTTGAGTCGGCGGGGCGACATGCTCTCGTCCTTGATCTGGTTCACCGTGAGCACGTGTTCGATCGGCGCCTCGGGTGCGATGCGCTGCACGATCCGCGTGGCCTGCGCCGCGAGGTTGGAGGCATTCCCAGTGGCGCGGATCACCAGTCCCCCCGCGATCGCGAACTCCTGCGTGA
>JBEPVV010000025.1:0-9894 GCA_041690795.1 Gemmatimonadota bacterium
CAACGCATGGTCCACCACCACGAGGTCGCGGCCGGGTTGAAAGCGCGTCGCCACTGCCCATTGCACCTGCTCGTCATCGTGGACATCGACGTCCTCGTCGACAACCACCACGTGCTTGAGGTCGTAGTGGCCGCCGAATGCGTCCATGATCACATTCTTGGGCTCGCCCTCTCGCGTCTTGTGCATTTGCACATAGAGGTGATAGCGGCACACTCCGCCAACAGAAAGATGGACATCGGTGACGTTGGGGAAACTGCGCTTGAGGTGAGCGAGCAGGGTTGCCTCACGCGGTATGGCGCCGAGCAGGAGATGCTCCATCGCGGCGGGCACGATCGTGTGATAGATCGGGTTTCGTCGATGCGTGATGCGGTCGATCGCGATGACCTCCCGCTTGGCCTGCGGGCTGTAGTACTTGGGAAATTCGCCGAACGGTCCCTCGGGCTCGCGCACTCCTGAAAGCACGCGGCCCTCGATCACGATCTCCGCCTGGGCCGGAACGCGTACTTCACTGGTCTGGCAACGCACCACTTCGAGTGGACTGCCTTGCAGCGCGCCGGCGACAGTAAGCTCGTCGTGGTCGATCGGCAGGATGGCTTGCGAGGCCAGTAGCGCCGCGGGGCTCGCGCCGATCACGACCGCGACCGGCAGCGCCTCGCCCTCCTCTTCGGCCGCACGCTGGAAAGCGTGCAGGTGGCGCGGCAGGATCAGGATGCCCATGCGGTCGGGCGCGTTGACCTGGATCCGGTTGATCGACACGTTTTGCGCGCCCGTCTTCGGATTGCGCGCGATCACGAGGCCTGCGCTGATATATGGCCCGCTGTCATGCTCGTTGTGCCGCGGGATCGGCAGCAGGCGCCGAATGTCGACGTCGTCGTGCTTCACCTCCTGCACCGGCGCTTCGTTGGAGGGGACTTCGCGCCATGGCAGCGGATTGGCGACTGCATCCTGCATGTACTTCAGCAGATCGCGTTCCGCCACACCGAGCGTCTCGGCAATCCACGACCGCCGGCTCATGAAGCCGGAGACGACCGGAATCGCGTGCCCCTCAGGACGGGGAAAGAAGGTCGCCTTCCGGCCATCGAGGCGCTTGGCGATGGCAGCAAGCTCGAACTCGAGCCGGATGCCGTCGCGCATCACCGCCAAGCGATCGGTGGCAGCGAGACGCGCGAGCCATGCACGCATGGTGGGGTAGAGAGCGGTAGTCATGGGTATTCCTCGGCACGCCGAGACATGCGGTAGGTGCTCCGGTCAAAGTACCAGCTTGCTGACACGGTTGTATTGCAGCACCAGCAGCACGACGACAAGGACCAGGATCGCCGCGGCGACGTGCGCGATGTCGTGCAGCGGCACCACAGCGGCAACCCCCAGGATGCCAAGCAGCAGGCGCTCCCAACTCGCCAGCGGCCGAATCAACCAGCCAATGGTCATCGCCGACAGCGCGATGATGGCTGCGAAGGTGAGCGCGGCGAGACGGCGATCTGGCCTGCATCGCCGATCAGCAGCAGCCCCGGGCGTCCGAAGAAGATCAGCGGAATTATCAGCACCGGAATACCAAGCAACGCGGCCTCCCAGCCGGTGGCGTTGGGCGGTGTGTCGGCGATGCCCGCTGCAGCATAGGCGGCCAGTGCCACCGGTGGCGTGATCATCGACAGGATGGCAAAGTAGAAAATGAACATGTGCGCGACCAGCGGCGTGACGCCGGCGGCGATCAGCGCCGGGGCGAGAAGGATGGCGCCCATGATGTAGGCTGAAGTGGTTGGCATGCCGCAGCCCAGGATCAGAGTCGCGATCATCGACAACGCGACGATCGCCACGGTCGAGCCGGCCGACACGTCGACCACGAAGCCGGTGAACTTGGTGCCAAGGCCGGTGAAGGCGATGACACCGACGATGATGCCCGCCAGCGCGCAGGGCAACGCCACCGCGACGCTGCGTTGTGCGCCCAGCGACAGGCTCTGCACCAGCGAGAACACCCCCTGGCGCGATGTGCTGCGCAGGCTGCCGATGACGATGGTCGCGGCAATCGCCTGCAGGCAGGCATCGGCGATGCCGTAGCCACCGACGATCAGGACGGTGAGCCAGATCAACGGCAGCAGAAGGTGGCCACGCTCCTTCAGGATGAGACGCACCGCGGGGATCTCGTGCGGCGCCAGCGTACCGAGGCGCTCGAGCCGTGCCTTGAAGTCGACGGCAAGGAACAGCGCCAGATAATAGAACAGGGCCGGCAGCACCGCAGCAATGATTACAGCGCTGTACGGAATGCGCAGGAAGTCGGCCATGACGAAGGCCCCGGCACCCATGACCGGTGGCATCAACTGGCCACCGGTGGAGCCCACCGCCTCGACCGCGGCAGCGAAGCGCGCAGGGTAACCAGCGCGCTTCATCAACGGGATGGTGAAGATACCGACCGCCATGACGTTCGCGACCGCGCTTCCAGACACTGTCCCCATCATGGCCGAACCGATGATCGCCGCCTTGGCAGGGCCGCCCGTGCTGCGCCCGGTCACCGCCAAGGCGAGATCGATGATCATGCGTCCTCCACCGTAGGCCTCGAAGACGGCAGCGAACAGGATGAAATAGAACACCACCCGCACCGACACTCCGGTTGGAATGCCAAACAGGCCATCGAGGGTGAGGAACTGCTGGTCGATGAACAGCCCGATGCCGGCCTGGTTGTGGCCGAATGGAGGCGGCAGGAAGGTGCCGAACAACTGGTAGGCGATGAACAGCGCAGCGATGATGCACATGCCCCAGCCGAGCACCCGGCGTGATGCCTCGAATAGCAGCACGATCAACGCAAAGGCGCAGGCGTAGTCGACGATCAGCACCGGATCGAGCCCGGACACGCGGAAGATGACCCGGTGCGCGTCGGCGGCAAGGTAGACGGCCGGCAGCAGCGCCACCACGGCGAGCATCCGGTTCGCCCAGCGCCAGACGGGACGATCCGACTTCTCACCGGTGGCGAGCAGGGTGACGGCGACGGCGAACGAAACGTGCCCGGCGTACTGGACGATGAGCGGGATGTCGTTGAACCACCAGATGGCGACCTGGAAGATGGTCCAGGCCAGGGCGAGCAGCGGGACCGGCTTCAGCAGACCCGACCAGCGCGCGGCCTGCTGCTCTGGCAGCTCGCCTTCGCGATCACGCACAGTGGTGGCCATGTCAGTCGCGCTGTGCCGCCTCGAGCGCGCGACTGCGGCCCCGTGTGGGCCGCGAGCGCGGCCGTCGTTCCATTCTTACGACCTCTGCCTACTTCATCCAGCCGCGCTCGCGGTAGTAGCGCTCCGCACCCGGGTGCAGCGGCAGATTGAGGTTCTCGGGCTTCCAGGCATCTTCGGGATTGAAGTCCTTGAGCGCCTTGGTCGCTGCGACCAGCTGCTCCGTGTGCTCGCACATTGCCTTGGTGATGGCGTAGGCAAGCCAGTCGGGCATGTCGTCGCGCGCGATCAGCGCGGTGGTGGTGGACGGCATGGTGATATCGCGGTCCTGTCCCTTGAAGGAGCCCTTGGGAAGCACCGCGCTGCTGAAGCCGTACTTGTCGTGCATCTCCTGCAGGAGCTTCTTCGATGGCTGCAGGAAGGTGACGTCGTGCACCTGCGTGACCTGCGTGGTCAGCGGATGTCCGACAGTGATGATGTTGAAGAAGGCGTCAGCCCGACCGCTGGTGATGTCGTCGCGGATCACCGAGGCCGGCACCATGTTGACGTTGCCACCATGTTTCTTGATGTCGTCGGGGGAGGCACCGGCGAGCTCGAGCTCGAGGCGGCCGGCGTAGGTGGCGATGCTGCCCGCCGGGTTGAGGTCGACGCGCGCGTTCGGCTTCTGCTTGGTGAAGTAGGTCTCGACGTCGGGTCCGACATCCTTGCCCGACGCGATCACCGCGAGGTAGTACTTGTCGAGTCCACCGACCAGGCCGCGCAGGTGGCGCATCGGTTTGTCGTAGGCAACCTCGCCGTCCCATGCCCAGCGGTTGGCGACGGCATGGCTGAAACCGATGGTCGCCTTGCCGGCCTCGATCAACCGGGTATTGGCGCTGCCACCGCCGAGAGGTGGTGTGTCGATGGTCGAACCCTGCGGCAACACGCCAGCAAGGATTCGACCGAGCGTGACCGAATAGACGTACCAGCTCGAGCCGATCTGGAACGAGGCAATCGTGATCTTTACCGGCTCCTTCGCCGGCTCTGCCGACCAAGCGGTGCCGTAGCCGAGGCAGAGCGACAGGACGATGCCCCCAAAACCGATGCCACGCAGTGACCTGATCATGCTTCCGTCCTCTGTCGATTGCGTTGTCAAACCGAATCACGACGCTGTGCCGCCGCGTCGTGCGTTGATGTCGCCGCCATCATAGTGCCCGACAGGAAGCGCCCCGCGTCTCCAACGGGATTGGAAGCCCCTGCGGCACGGACCACGACATGAGCACGGCTTCATCTTTGCCCGCAGTCGACCGATCACGCCCACCGAGGCTCGTCGCATGCGTTGGCCTCCCGGCGCCCATCACACCGCCAGCCGCGCAAGCAACTCAGCGCGCTCGACCGGCGCTGCGGACGCCTCGAACACGACCTGACCGCGCGCCATCACGTACGCCCGGGTGCACACCGCGAGCGCCCGGCGTACATGCTGTTCGATCAGCAGGATCGCGATGCCCTCGTCGCGCAATTGCGCGATCAGCGTGAAGATCTCCTCGACCATCATGGGCGCCAACCCCTCGGTTGGCTCGTCGATGAGCAGAAGGCGCGGCTCGCCGACCAGCACGCGTGCGATCGCAAGCATCTGCTGCTCGCCACCGGACAGTGAGCGCCCCTGCTGGCGGCGCCGCTCGGCGAGGCGAGGGAATCGGTCGTAGACAGCGTCGAGGCGCGCCGTGATGACGGCGCGGGGGCGGGTGGGCCCCTGCAGAATTCCCAGGCGCAGGTTCTCGTCGACACTCAGGCCCGGAAAGATCCGGCGATCCTCGGGGACGAGACCGATGCCAAGGCGGCAGATCCGGTCGGCCGCGAGCCCGTTCACGAGCTCGCCGGCGAAGCTTACGCTGCCGCTCGTCGGCCGCAGCCAGCCGGCCACGGTCTTGACGACGGTGGTCTTTCCGACACCGTTGCGGCCGAACACACCGACCACTTCACCCCTTCCCACCGTCAAGCCGACCCCCTGCAGCACGTGGCTCTGGCCGTAATGGACATGGACGTCGCGAAGCTCAAGCACCGTCCACCTCGCCGAAGTAGGCGGCCTGAACGTCGGCGTTGGCGCGGACTTCTGCCGGCGTCCCCTCCGCCAGCTTCATGCCCTGATGCATCACCATCACCCGGTCGGACAGGTTCATCACCAGATCGACATCGTGCTCGATCAACAGCAGCGTGAGTTCACCAGCGAGCGAGCTGATCAGCGCTGAGGTCTCCACCGTGTCGCCGTGCGACATGCCCTGCGTCGGCTCATCGAGCAGCAGGAGTCGCGGTCGCGTCGCTACCGCCACGGCGATCTCGAGCCGACGCTGCTGGCCGTGCGACAGGCTGCCTGCCGGATCGGTGGCACCCGCACCAAGTTCGAAGCGCTCGATCAGCTCCTCGGTACGTTGCAACGCGGCCCGACTTGCTTTCGCGGGAAGCAGGCTTCGCCAACCCGGCTCGAGGCGCTGCGCCGCCAGACGCAGGTTCTCGAACACCGACAACTCGAAGAACAGGTTGGTGATCTGGAACGAGCGCGCGAGCCCGGCCGCGAGCAGCCGGTTCGGCGATTTTCCCGTGACGTCATGACCCGCCAGATGCACACGGCCATTGTCTGGACGAAGCGCGCCGCTGATCAGGTTGAACAGGGTGCTCTTGCCGGCGCCGTTGGGGCCGATGATGGAGGTGATGCTGCCGGGGACGACATCGAAGCTGACGCCCTCGACGGCGCGCAGCGCACCGAAGCGGACCGACAGGTCGCGCATCACCAGGATCGGCTCGACTGCCAGGAAGACGTCGCCGCGATCGATTGCCGGCCCCGATTCGTCGACGCGCACGGCCGTCATCGCGCAGTCATGGAACGACGGCGACACGACGCAGGCGGCGCTGTTCGCGCCGCCGTGCGATGAACCCGATCAGGCCCTGCGGGAAGAACACCACCGCCAGCATGAACAGGCTGCCGATCACGATCAGGTGATGCGACGTGTACGACCCGATCACCGAACGCAATCCGACGATCAGCACGCTGCCGTAGAGCGGGCCGATCAGCGTGCCGGCACCGCCGATGATGGCCGTGATGACAGCGTTGCCCGACACCTCGAAATAGAGCAGCTCCGGCGACACGAAGCCACGCAGCATCGGGTAGAGCGCGCCCGACAACGCCGCCACATCGGCGGCCAACACGAAGGCCAGCACCTTGGCCAGTCCGACCGGATAGCCGAGGAAGGGCACGCGATCCTCGTTGCTGCGGATCGCCGCGAGCACCCGTCCTGCGGGACTGCGCATGAGATACACGCAGGCGGCATAGAGCAGCATCATGAAGCCCAGGCAGAAGAGAAAGAAGCCTGCGGGACTCGCCGCGTCGATGTCGAACAAGCCGAGATGGATGCGGATCGACGGAATGCCGATGATCCCGTCGGAAGCGCCGAGGCGCGGCACGTTGTAGACGACCTTGGCGACGACTTGCGCGAGACCGAAGGTGATGAGCGCGAAGTACACGCCCCGGGCGCGGATCGAGATCACCGCCGCGACCATGCCCGCGACCGTGGCGACCGCCAACGTGATGCCCATGGCGAGCCAGAACGACGGCAGCAGGTTCTTCAGCACCAGTGCTGAGACGTAGGCGCCGAGCCCGAAGAACAAGGCCTGGCCGAGCGACAGCATGCCGGCGAAGCCGAGCAGGAGGTCCACAGACAGCGCGAGGCCGCCGAAGATCAACGCCTCGGAGGCAAGCCGGAAGAAGAACACGTCGCCGCTGGACGCCGCCACGGCGGCGAAGATCAGGCCGAGCGCGACAAAGGCGAGCGCCAGCCGGTTCAGCGTTCGCTCGCCTTCCTTTTCGTTGTGCGCCACTGCGGCGGCGACAGCGCCGGCCTCAGCCATTTCCCAGCTTCCCGAACAGCCCCTGCGGCCGCCACATCAGGACCAGCACCATCACGCCGAACAGCAGGGGCTCGGTCCATACCGGCGAAATGTAGAGGCTGGCCAGCGCCTGGATCTGCATCAGCACCAGGCCGGCGATGACCGCGCCCTTGATGCTGCCCATGCCGCCAACGATGACCACCGTGAACGCGAGCAGGATGAAATCCTTGCCCATGGTCGGGAACACAGAGTAGATGGGCGCCAGCAGTACACCGGCAAGTCCGGCCAGTGCCACGCCGAACGCGAAGGTGCCAGAGTAGACGCGCGACACCGGCACTCCCAGCGACGACGCCATCTGCCGATCGTGGGCCGCCGCTCGAACCATGGCGCCGAGACGGGTGCGAAACACGACGACCCAGACCAGCGCGATGATGAGTGCGCCGACGCCCATCACGAACAAACGATAGTTGGGGAAATACATGCCCAGCACGTTCGCCGCGCCGCTGATCGGACTGTCGACTCGCACGGTATTGGGGCCGAAGACGATGCGATAGGCGTCCTCGAGCACGATGCCGAGGCCGAACGTGAGAAGCAGGGTCAGCACATGGCGATCCTTGCGATTGAATACCCGCTGGATCAGCAAGCGCTCGGTGACATAGCCGAGCGGGAGCATGAGCAGCGGGACGACGAGCAGACACAGCCAGAAGTCGACCCCCGCGGCGAGGAGGCTGACGGCGAGGTACGCGCCGAGGGCGTAGAACTCGCCGTGCGCCATGTTGATGACGTCGAGCAGGCCGAAGAGGATCGTGAGCCCGAGCGCCATCAGGATCACCGCCACGCCGATCGACAGGCCGTTGACGACCTGCGGCGCATAGACGAACTGCAGTGTCTCCAGGAGGCCGTGCATGCGTCAGCCTCGTCAGCCGCGGCGAGTCAGAAGCGCTTGCAATCGTCAGGGCCGATCGCCTCGGCGGCGGGCACCTCGCTGATGATCTTGAACTCGCCGTGGGTGAACTTGACGGTGTACATGACCTGCATGGCCTGGTGGTCGCCTGCGCGCATGGTCTTGCTGCCTTGCGGCGTGGCCCACACCAGGTCGGCCATCGCCGCACGCACCTTGTCGGTGTCGGTCGACCCGGCCTTCTCGACGGCGGCCTTGTAAAAATAGAGCACGCCGTAGGAATCGGCGCCATAGAGATCGGGTGGCGTCTTGTAGGCGGCACGGAAGGCGGCAACGAACTTGTGGTTTGCCGGTGTGTCGATCTCCGGCGAATAGCCGACGCCGGTGACGAAGCCCTCGGCGGCCTTCTCGATCGCGCCCATGTTCTGCGATGTCACCGTGCCCGATGCGCCCACCACCTGCAGGTTTTTCAGCAGGCCGAACTCATCGAGTTGCGTGAACAGGCGCACCGTGTCGTTGCCGGCCACCGAGGTGTACAGCACGTCGGGTCGCGCGGCGCGGATCTGACCGAAGAACGGCGAATAGTCCTTGTTGCCAAGCGGCGCGAACACCTCGCCGACCGTGGTGGCGCCTTTCTGCTCGGCGGCAGCCTTGAACGCCGCGACCGTGCTGCGACCCATCTCGTAATCGGGCCCCAGGAAAAATACACGCGCCTTGGGCTTGGCCTTGGCGAGCCATGCAGCGAGTGCCGCCGATTGCTGCCCGGCCTTCGCGTTGACCCGGTAGACGTTGGGCGAACACTTGTCACCGGTGATCGAATCGGCGAACGACACCGTGGTGGCCATCAGCCGGTGATTGCGCTCGGCGACCTGTCCTACCGCCAGGGTCGCACCCGAGTTGACCGTGCCGGTGAGGAAGTCGACCTTGTCGACCTGGAACAGCTTTTCCGCCTTTTGCGTGGCGACCGCCGGATTGGCCTCGCCATCCTCGTAGATCAACTGGAGCGGCCTCCCCATGACGCCGCCCGCCGCGTTGATTTCCTTCGTCGCGAGCTCGAGTCCCCATTTGACCTGCTGGCCGATGGGCGCGTAGGTGCCGGAGATCGGTGTATCGACGCCAATCCTGATCGGGTTGCCCTGACCCATCGCAGGCGTGCTGGTCGCCAACGCGACTGCCAACGTCGCTATCCCTGCCGCTGCTGTTGCTACCGATTTGCGCTTCATGTGTACTCCTCGTTTGCAGTCGATTGACCGATGACGACAGCCAGGCAGCCGCCTAGCTTCCCCGAAACACCGGCTTGCGCTTGTCCTTGAATGCGGTTGCGCCTTCGCGGAAATCGTCGGAGTTGCGCAGCCGGCTGTAGCAATGGCCTTCCATCTCGATCGCCACCGAGAGCGGCGCGTTCTCGCCGTCGTTCATCAACCGCTTGGCGGTACGCTGGGCGAGCGACGAGAAGGCGCGCAGCTCGTCGACCAGCGCGTCGGTCGCGCGCTCGAGTTCGCCGTCGGGCACGCATTCGACGACGATGCCCCAGGCCAGCGCCTCGCGCGCGGGAAGGCGTCGTGAACGCATGACGATGTCCTTGGTCCGGGCAATGCCGACCATCTTCTGCAGCCGGGCCGATCCGCCCGATCCCGGAATCTGGCCGAGCCGCTGCTCGGGCAGGGCATACAGCGTCGTCTCCGAGGCGATGCGGAAGTCGCAAGCCAGCGACAGCTCGAAGCCGACGCCGAAGGTATAGCCCCGGTTAGCGGCGATCACCGGCTTGCTGCAACGCTCCGGCGCAGCGACGTTGAAGGCGAGGCGAGACACGTGATCCGGGCTCGCGGCAAGAAAGCCGGCGATGTCGCCGCCGCTGGAAAAGTGCTCGCCGCCTGCACGCACCACGATCACCCGCACGCGCGGGTCGGCATCGAGCGCCTCGAACGCGGCACGGAGCTGGTCGCGCTCGGCCATGCTGATGACGTTGAGCGG
>JBEPVV010000026.1:0-9846 GCA_041690795.1 Gemmatimonadota bacterium
GACCAGCCCTATTCGCGCATCGCCGACGCGCTGCTCGACTACCAGTTCTGGGCGCCGAACGATCCGCAGAAAAACCCGTACGACGACACCGGCTGGACCTTTCCCGAGGGCTTCGGCACGCAGGGCGTACGCGTAACCGATACCGCGCTGCTCAAGGTGCCGATGACGCACGTGACGGAGACGGTGTCGGCGACGGGAGGCATTCAGGGCGGTACCTCGGGGACGATCTTCGCCATCAATCACGACGCCAGCAATGCGCTGGCCACGCTGCGCTACCTGTTCAAGGACGGCGATTTCCAGGCGATCGAAGAGCCGTTCGAGACCGGCGGGGCCAGGTACAATCGCGGCTCGTTCATCATCCGCAACGTCAGCGCCGGCGAGCTCGACAAGGCGACCCGCGATCTTGGCCTCGCCGTCCACTCGCTCGGCAGCGCGCCGTCGGTCAAGATGCATCCGCTGCGCGCCGCCCGCGTCGCGATCATGCACACCTGGGGCAACACCCAGACCGAGGGGTGGTGGCGGCAGGCGTTCGACGTGCTGCGCGTGCCGTACGATTACATCAGCACGCAGGACGTGGCGAAAGATGCGAACCTGGGCGCCAAGTACGATGTCATCATCTTCGGCCCAGGCGGCGGTAGCGCACAGAGCGTCATCGAAGGGTTGCCGATGTGGCGCAACCCGATGCCGTGGAAGAACTCGCCCGAGACGCCCAACATCGGCACCTGGGCTGGCACCGACGACATCCGTCCCGGGCTGGGCTACGAGGGCGTGGCGCATCTGCGGGAGTTCGTGCGACAGGGAGGCGTGTACATCGGCACCAACAACAGCGCCGACTTCGCCATCTCGCTGGGGATGGCGAATGGCGTGACCGCCAACACCGCGCGGAGCAAGGTGGTCGGTTCGCTGCTTCGTACGCGCCTGGTCGATGAGACGAGTCCGATTGTCTACGGCGTCAGCGACAACCTCGCCGTGTACAGCGAGGATGGCGAGAGCTTCAGCGTGAGCAATGGCCGGGGCGGCCGTGGTGGGGGCGGAGGAGGCGGTGGCGGCGGTGCAACGCGGGCGACCGGCCGGGGCACGGCCGACGACGTCGACGTGGTGCAGGGGCGGATGGCGCTCGACACCAGCAATCTCGCGCTGCCGCGCCCGGCCACCACGCAGCCTTGGGAGCGTCCTGTGGTTACCGTCGAGCAGATGAAGAACCCGCTCAACATCATCCCGCCCGACCAGCGGCCGCGGGTGGCGCTCCGCTTCGGTGCCAGCAACGAGCTGCTGGTGTCGGGCCTGCTCGACGGCGGGAGCGAGATCGCCCAGCGGCCGGTGGTGGTTGATTCGCCGATGGAGAAGGGACATGTGGTACTCTTCGCCAACAATCCGATCTATCGCGGCGAGACGATCGGCAGCTATATCATGGTCTTCAACACGATCCTGAACTTCGACAACCTCAACGCCGGCCGGAAACTCGATATCCGATGATTCGCCCCGCGGACACTTCGCTCGACGCCGTGCTCGCCACCGACCAGTTGGCGAGCCGGCTCGCGCGCGCGACAGATTCCGCGGCCGAGATCAAGGCGCTGGTCGACTTGGCCGAAGAGATGGGGCATCCGTCGCGGCACGTGCTGCAGCAGCTGGTGCAGACGGCGATGATACTCTGCCGCGCGGGATCGGCCGGCGTCAGTTTGCTGGAAGCGGTCGACGGCAAGAAGCGCTTCCGCTGGCACGCGCTCGCCGGCGCGCTGCGCGAGCATCTCTGGAGTGTGGCTCCGCGCGATGCCTCGCCGTCCGGCGTCGTCTTCGATCACGACGCCCCGCAGCTCTTCCGCTATCCTGAACGGCACTTCCGCTACCTCTCCGAACTGCGGCCGCTGATCATCGAAGAGCTGCTGGTGCCGTTCAGCATTGACGGCAAACCGATGGGGACGATCTGGGTTGCCTCGCATGACGAGAACATCCAGTTCGATTCCGGCGACGCCGCCGTCATCGCCAAGCTCGGCCGCGTCGCCGCCGCGGCAGTGCGCGCCAACACGTTGCTCGAGGAGCTGCGCGAGTCGACCCGGCGGAAGGACGAGTTTCTCACCATCCTGAGCCACGAGATGCGCAACCCGCTGGCCGCGATGAGCAACGCGGCCAAGTTCCTCGCGGACGGCGGCGGGTCGGAGCCCGATCAGGAGCGGGCGCGCGCGGTGATCCAGCGACAGCTCACCCAGATCACCCGGCTGAGCGAAGACCTGCTCGACGTGTCGCGAGTGGGCCGGGGCACACTGGAGCTTCGCAACGAACGCACCGATCTCGTCCACGCCGTGCGACTGGGACGCGAGGCTGCAGCACCGGCGCTGGCCGAGTACGATCGCGAGATCGCCGTCACGCTGCCGAGCGGGCCGATCTGGGTCGACGGCGACCCGGCGCGCCTGGCGCAGATCGTCACCAACCTTCTCACCAACGCCGCGCGGCGCACCCGTTCCGGTGGTCGCGCGTCGCTGACGGTATCGCGTGAGGAGAACGAGGCGGTGATCGTCGCGTCGAGCGAAACCGAGGGCGTGGCAGCAGGCTGGGGCCGGAAGAGCGACGACGTCTACGCGCCGCCACCGGAACCGATCCGGCCGTCGGAGTCGCAGGGGATCGGCCTCGCGCTGGCGCAGAGCCTGACCGAGATGCACGGCGGGCGGGTGTCGGCGATCAGCACCGGTGGCGCGCGCGACAATGCCTTCGAGGTGAGACTGCCGGTGCTCGATCTGGTGGAGACGGTGACGATCGCCAAAAGCGAGCGCCCGCTCGACCGCTTCCGCGATCGCCGGCGCCGCGAGAAGGTGCTGATCGTCGATGATTGCGTCGACTCATCGGACTCGCTCGCCATGCTGCTGGAGTCGTGGGGCCACGAGGTGCGCACGGCGCAGGGCGCCACCGCAGGGTTGCGCCTGGAGTGGGAGTTCGAGCCGCACGCGGTGATCCTCGACATAGAAATGCCGGGGAAGAACGGGTACGAAGTCGCGGCGGAGCTCAGGGTCCGTCGCCGGCGCGACCTGATGCTGGTGGCATTGAGCGGGCATGCCCGCGAGGAGGACCGCGCGCGATCGCTCGCCGCGGGTTTCGATCATCACATGACCAAGCCGGCCAACGTCGACATGCTGCGACGGTTGCTGGCCTGATGAATTCCGCACAGAATTCGCGCCCTGCGCGAACGCATTCACTTTTTACCCAGAGGTAGCACGCCGTGGCCAAGAATCAGAGCAACAACAGCAAAAAAAACAACACCGCACCCGATCCGTCGCCGGTCTCGCGTCAACGGTTGATCGAACTCCTCAACGAAGACCTGGCACGCGAATACCAGGCGATCATCGCCTACGTCTGTTACTCGCAGGCGATCAAGGGCGCCGAGTTCATGTCGATCGCCAAGGAGCTGGAGAAGCACGCGGCCGAAGAGCTCGAGCACGCCCTCACCATCGCCAAGCAGATTGACTACCTGGGCGGCGACATCACAGTGACGCCGAAGCCGGTGAAGACGTCGGACAAGGCGACCGACATGCTTCGCTTCGACCTCGACAACGAGCACCAGACGATCCTGCAATACCGCGCGCGTATCAAGCAGTGCGAAGCGCTGGGCGAGTACGCGATCAGCGAGCACATCCGCGAAATACTCAAGCAGGAACAGGAACACCTGTCCGACCTGGCGACGGCACTGGGCCAGGATCCGCCGAACATGAGCATCCCCGCGGGCCGCAAGTAGTCACCGCGGTGATCGATGTGATGAGAACACGGCTGACGCAGCGCAGCATGCGCCGCGTCGTCGATGCGGCGCTGGGGCTGGCGATGGCGGCGTGTTCGCATGCTCCCGCGCCGGCGCCGGCGCCCGTTCCGGTGGCGACATCTGCCACTGTGGTCAAGCGCAACGATATCATCTGGTTTCGCGCGTCGGCCGAGTATCGCGGCATCACGCGTGAGGTCTATCGGTCGGCGGCCGAACACCTGCCCGATCTGGTGAAGGGGCTCGCGCCGGAGAGCTGGGCGGTGATTCTTGATGCCGACGAAACGGTGCTCGACAACACGCTCAGCGAGCGGCGCGATGCCGATCGCGGACTGACGTTCAGCGAGACGCGCTGGGCCGCCTGGGTGCGCGAGCTGGCGGCGCCGGCGATTCCGGGCGCGGTGGAGTTCACGCGGCGGGTGCACGAGCTGGGTGGCCGGGTGGCGATCGTGTCGAATCGCGCTGACTCGCTCTGCGCGCCGACCCGCGAGAACCTGGCGAAGGTGGGTGTCGTCGCCGACATCGTCCTCTGCCAGGTGGGCCGCGTATCGGACAAGAACCCGCGCTTCCGGCAGGTGCAGGATGGCACCGCGATGCGGGGTGTTCCGTCGCTCAGGGTGGTCGAGTGGATTGGCGACAACATCCAGGACTTTCCCGCGCTCACGCAGGCGACCCGAAATGATCCGGCTGGCTACGGCGACTTCGGGGTGCGATTCTTCCTGCTCCCCAATCCGATCTATGGTTCGTGGGAGCACAACCCCGAACCCTGACGCGCGATCACGCTTCATCCTGGAAGTGTCATGGGCACGAGCGCTGCCGTAGCAGTCCTGATCCGGAAGGAACGAGAGATGGTCGCGGCATTCCGCGGTCGCGGGGCCACGTCGCCCGGCTCGGCGGTCACGCTCGATGCGCTCAACCTGCACAGCGGCCTGGCGCTGCGGCGGCTACAGGATCACGCGGTGATCCGTCCCGGGCGCGACGGAACCTTCTATCTGGACGAACCGAGCTGGGACGCCACCAATCGCCTGCGCCGTCGGGTGATGATGCTGATTCTTCTGGTGATCGTCATCCTGATCGCGACTGGCGTGATCCAGTTCACGGTGCACTGACCGTGAATTGGCGCTTTTCGACCGCGAAGCGTATGGTTCATATATGAATCGGGACACTGCTGCACTCGCCGCACCCCCGACCGAGCCGAACGTGATGTTCGCGCTCATCGGCGCGGCTCACGCCCTCGAGGATCGGATTGAGGACGCACTCGCACCGGCCGGGCTGTCGATGTCGAAGCTGGGCGTCCTGACGCAGCTGGTCGAAGCCAGGACGCCGCTCGCGCTGAGCGAACTCGCCGCCCGACTCAGTTGCGTGCGTTCCAACATGACGCAGTTGGTCGACCGTCTCGAAGGCGACGGATTGGTACAGCGTGTCGACGATCCGGCCGATCGCCGCAGCGTGCTCGCAGCGGTGACGCCGCTGGGCATCGAGCGTCAGATGCACGGGGCAAGTGAACTGGCGCGCGTGCGCGAGGAATTCACCGGATCGCTCTCAGTTCCGGATCGCGCCGCACTCTGTCGCGTGCTCACGGCACTTCAGCAACCATTGTGATCGGAGCCTCTGCCTGAGCTACATCGACACGCATCTCCTCCCCGGCGAAGCGGTGATGTACCGCACCCGGCTGCACTGGAAGGTCTACGTCCTGCCGATCTTCGGTTCGCTGGTGATGATCGCGCTGGCACTGTGGGCGCTCAACCAGAACAAGCAGGCGCTCGCGATCGCGCCCGGCGCGCTGGCGATCCTGCTGCCGATTCCCGCCTGGGTGAAGCGTCGCAGCTCCGAATTCGCCGTCACCAACAAGCGGGTGATCATCAAGCTCGGCGTCGCCACCACGCGCTCGATGGAACTGCTGCTCGCGAAGATTGAAGGGATCACTGTCAGCCAGAGCCTCAGCGGACGGATGTTCGGCTTCGGCGCCATCGTGGTGACCGGTAGCGGCGGTTCGCAGGAGCACTTCGACGGGATTCAAGCGCCGCTGGATTTCCGGCAAGCGGTGCAGGCGGCGACGGATGGAGGAGTGAAGTAGCGGCGGTGAGCTCCAATGCCGCCGGGCGCCGTTCGCCATGCGGCGCCGACGTAAGGTCGGCCAGGTTCATCGAGTTCCGAGCCAGCCGCGATCCGAATGGAGCTGGCCGAGTTTACCTGACAACCGCATGGCGCACGGCGTATGGCGATTTTGCTTCACGACGTATGCGCATCCGATAACGCAAACCGACCCAGACCAAGGACATCTGCATGAAAGTTTCTCGCCGTGACTTCGTGGCCGGTACGGCCCAGGCTGCCATGAGTGCGATGATCATTCCGCGCCATGTGCTCGGGCGCGGATTTCAGGCGCCGAGCGACACGCTCAACGTGGCGGTGGTCGGTTGCGGCGGCATGGGCATGAGCAATTCTGAAGCGCTTGGCGCCGCCAACATCGTCGCCTTCTGCGATGTCGACTTCGGCTACGTCGATCGACAACTCGCCGATCGCGTGCGGCCGGGGAGGGATGGCGTGGTGGCACCCAGCGCCGTTCGACTGCAGGAACAGCACGTCAAAGCCAAGCGCTACGCCGATTTTCGCGAAATGCTCGACAAGCAGAAGGATGTCGAAGCGGTCCTGGTGGCGACACCGGACCACGCGCACGCGATCGTCGCGAAGACCGCCATGCTCAACAAGAAACATGTGTATGTACAGAAGCCGCTGACGCACTCGGTGCACGAAGCGCGCACGCTGCGCGAGCTCGCGAAATCGACCGGCGTCGTGACCCAGATGGGAAACCAGGGACACTCGACCAGCGATGCGCGATTGATCAATGAGTGGATCCAGGCGGGCTTGATCGGACCGGTGCGTGAGGTCCACGTCTGGACCAACCGTCCCGCCGGCTGGTGGCCACAGGGCGTACCCCGGCCGGGCCGGCCGGTCCCGCAGATGCCTTCGGCACCGGCAACTCCGGACGCATCGATCCCGGGCTTGCCGAAGCTGCAGGCTGGAGCACCACAATGGAATCAGCCGATGATCAACAACCTGATTTCCGAAGGGCTGTGGAACAACAACTACTCGCCGCCGTCGTCCCTCAACTGGGACCTCTACACCGCACCGTGCGCCCATGACGTGGCGTATCACCCGATCTACCATCCGTTCAACTGGCGCGGCTGGACCGACTTCGGTGTCGGCGCGCTCGGCGACATGGGTGCCCACCTCATCGATCATCCATACTGGGCACTCGGGCTTGGTGCTCCGACCAGCATCGAGGCCACGTCAACGCCCTGGGGCGGCGGATCGCGCAACCCAGCCAGCTACCCGATGGCGACAACGGTACACTACGAGTTCGCGGCACGCGGCAAGGAGCCGCCGGTGCGGCTGAGCTGGTTCGACGGCGGACTCTATCCGCCGCGCCCAGCGATGCTTCCCGATGATGTCACGCTGGTTTCCGAAGGCGGCGTCTTCTTCATCGGCGACAAGGGTGTGCTGATGCATCAGACGTATGGTGCGAAGCCGCAGCTCTTCCCGCGCGACCTGATGGCGAAGACGGCGTCGGTGCCACAGACCTATCCGCGGATCACCACGTCACACGAGATGAACTGGGTCAACGCCTGCAAGGGAGACGGCAAGGCGAGTTCGCCGTTCGAGTACTCGGCACGACTCACCGAGACGATGCTGCTGGGGATCGTGGCGCTCCGCGCCGGACAGGGGCAGAAGATCTTGTACGACGCAGACAATATGATGATCACCAACATGCCTGACGCCAACCAGTTCCTCAAGCCGGGATACCGGCCCGGATGGGAAGTGTGAGCGACCCGCTCGCCCGTTACTTGATGAACGTGTAGGTGTACTTGACCAGGAACGTCCGGGCCTGCGAAAGAGGTAGTTCGGGCGATTGCGGCAACAGGCGTTCCCGGTCGGCGTTCACCTGGTCGTTGTACACCAGATAGAGATCGTTGCCTTCGGCGAACTGGTAGCGGATCCGGACGTTGCCGACCCCGAGACGTCCGGCGTTGTTGTACTGGACGAAGGTCTCTGCCGACAACTTCGTGTTCCACTCGACGGTGAGGCGCAACCGGGCGACGTCGGCATTCAGGTGCTGACCACGCGAGGCGAAATCAATCCGGTTGAACTGATACTCTCCGCCCAGCGTGAAGTGCGGAGAGATGCTCCACGTCGGGGTGAAGTCGACGAATTCCTGCCGCCCATCATAAAATCCCCCGACGTCCGCCAGCAGCGCGTACCCGACTCGTGCGCCAGGTCCCGAGATCAGGCTCAACTCGGCTTGCTGGTAGAGATGCCGCCCCGTTGGCACGTTCGCCGTGGGGCTGAAGTCGAGTTGCTCCGTCAGATCCTCGTCGTGACCGCGCCACGCGAGCCAGCCGTTGAGTCCCGACGGAAATCCGAAGTTGATGTGGGGGTAGATCTCCCCGGTGTCGATCCTGCCATCGCCGTTGCGCCGGAATGCATAGCTGAATAGCGATGGCTGCAACGAATAGCCCGACTTGCCAATCCAGCTGTAATCGAGTTCGATCATTCCGAGTGCGTAATCGCGACGCGATTCGAAGCCGAGACCGGGAGTGAAATCCCGCCCGGACCACTTCGCGTTGACATTGTAGATCAGGCCCTGCGACGAGCGCCTCGCCCATCCGACGTGTCCCTGTGATGCCTGAAATCCCGATCCGTTGGCGTCGTCGAAGCTCTGCGCCCATTGCGCGGTCAGATAGTCAATCCCGAAAACGTTGATGGTCGCGTCGGTCCCGTACACGATGTTGTGATGATCGTTGCTCACGCGGCTGGTCACGATTCCACCCACATATGACCCGTTGTTGAACGCCCGATGGCGCCCGCGGACGATGCCGATGTTTTCGGAGCCGCCCGTCGGGCTCGCCACCTGCAGATCCATCGCCCCGAGATCGATCGGACCGGCGCGCCCGACCAGTCGCGTTCCGCCGTAGATGCGCAGCGGCGTGCCATCGGGGGCGAGCCCGATCTGCCGGCTGTAGAAGAGTCGGGCGCCGTCACCGGCGTTGGAGGTATTGAAGTCGAAACTTCCGGAACGTTCGAGGAAGAACTGCCGCTTCTCCGGAAAGAAGAGCGAAAAGCGGGTCAGGTTGACCTGCTGATTGTCGGCCTCGACCTGGGCGAAATCGGTGTTGACGGTGGCATCCAGCGTGAGATCGTCGGTCGGGCCGTACTTGACGTCGCCCCCGAATTCGGTCTTGTGGTCGTAGTTGTAGCGATAGCGTGTCTGATCCGTCGAGAGTGCGGCGGTGCGTCCGACTCCGCCCAGGGCAAATGGGGTGACGTAGAGCGGCGAGCGCCGTTCGAGGCTGTCGAACACGATCTTCTGCGCGATCGAGGCGCGCCAGAGTGCGTTGGCGTTGGTCCGCGACAAGGCAGGGTAGGTGGAAAACTCGTTCTTCTTCGCCGACACGCGCACGGCGATGAGCCCCATCGTCACGTGACCGCCCACCGACCGGAAACGCAGCGACGAAAACGGAATCCGCATCTCGACGTGCCAGCCTCTGGCATCGCGCGACGTCACCGCGTCCCAGTAGGTGTTCCAGTCGTCGCTCACGTGGGCGCCGTCGTCGGTCATGTCGTAGTCGGACCGGGCACCGGACGCTGTGACGAGGAACCCGACTCCGGTGCGATTGTCGTTGTACGTGTCGAGCATGATCCGGAAGCGATCATCGGGTCCGAGCTGGTCGCGGCCGAGGGTGGTGCTCTGGATCTCGCTGGTATCCCTCACGAAAAAGCGCCCCGACGCATAGAGGTATTTGTCGTCATAGGCAAGCCGGACTTCGCTGCTGTCCTGTGGATGCTTGCCGGCAACCGGCAGGTATGTCGTCAGCGGCAGCGGCACCACGCCGCTCCATGCCGGTTCGTCGACGTGTCCGTCGATCGTGATGGGTGACGATATTCTGGTGATCTGCAGCGGCTGCTGCGCGGCTACGGCCGGACCGATCGCCAGCAGTGGGAGGAGGTGGATGAGTCGCATGGCAGCACTTACGAGCAGGCCGCCGCCGAGTTGTCATCGAATTGCGAAGCGAATGTCAGGGATCGATCAAGCGGCACCACCATCG
>JBEPVV010000027.1:0-9708 GCA_041690795.1 Gemmatimonadota bacterium
GCCATCGCCGCGATGACGAGTCCGGCCCCGCCACCGCGGGGCGTGGGAATCGGATGAGAGCTGCGATCTCCCGGATGATCGACCCCGTCGCGGTGCAGCGCGTATTGGCGCAACCAGGCAACGAGCACTGCGGCAATCAGCGCAGCAGCCACGAACGCTACGAAGAGCATGATCATGACAGCTGATGCCTGCGCTGCCACCACGCCGCCGTCATTTCGAGTCCGGCATCAGCGCTGTACGGCGGTACCCAGTGCATGGCGCGACGGAACTTGCTGGCGTCAACCGTCAGTGCACCGAAAAGGCGTTGCAGTTCGCCGGCGCGGCCGAGCAGGCGCGCCGCGGCGGCCACCGCCGGTTCGGGTGCCGTCCAGAGCCGGGCGTGACTGCCGAGGTGCAGCGAGAGAATGCGGACGAGGTCGCTGGTCGAGAGATCCTCGCCGTCGGCGAGAAGATAGGTATCCTGGTGGAGGGGCCGGTGCTCGAGTGCGCGACCGATGGCGTCGGTCAGATTTTCGAGGAAGAGCATGCTGCGGCGATTGCGGATGCCGTCAAGCGGCAGCGGGAGGCGGCGTGCAAGATCGGCGACGCGCAGGAGACGGCGGAAATTGGCGCGCACGCGCGGGCCATACACCAGGGGCGGCCGAAGGACCGTTATGCCGAAGGTGAGTGACGCCAGATTCTCAAGCAGCCGCTCCGCTTCGCACTTCGAGACGGCGTACGGATCGGCGGGGTGCATGGCGTCCGCCTCGGTGTAGGCGGTCGCTCGTCCCTCGCCGTGCACCTTGATGGTGCTGAGATAGACCATGTGACGCACGCCGGACCGCGCCGCGATTTCGGCGACGATGCGCGTGCCTTCGACGTTGACGCGGCGAAACTCGGTCAGGTCGTCCGCGCTGTCGGCGTGCATGACATGCACGCGCGACGCGAGGTGGACGACGGCCACCGCGCCGTCGCACGCACGCTCGATGGCGTCACGATCGTCGAAGCCGCGCATCGCCACTACCTCTCCGGCCCGCACATTGCTGACGTTGCGCGTGAGCGAGACCACCTCGTGGCCGCGTTCGATCAGCGCCGGCACCAGCGCCGCGCCAATGAAGCCGCTGGCACCGGTGACGACGAGCTTCACGTGGCCGCCGCGGCGCGGCGATACAGCGCGACGACAGCATTGGCCACCAGGTCGAGACCGAATTCCCGTTCGGCCTTGCGGCGTGCTTCCTGGCCCATGCGGAGCCGCGTCGCGGGCTCCAGCGCGAGGCGGCGAAGCGCCGCTGCCAGCGCCGACGGAGCGGCCGGCGCGACCAGGATCCCGTTGTGCTCATCGACCACGACTTCGCGGCATCCCGGCCAGTCTGTTGCGACGATCGGCCGCGCCGATGCGGCGGCTTCGAGCAGGACCTTCGGAATTCCTTCGCCGTACGTGGTGGGAAGGCAGACGACATGGCAATCGCGAAAGAGTTGCGGCATGTCGTCGACTCGCCCGAGCCACTCCACCACGCCCTCGTCGTGCCAGCTGCGCAACGTCTCGGCAGCGATCGTCAGCGGATTGTCGGCATCAGGTTCGCCGGCAAGCCAGAAGCGCGCATTGACGCCAGACGCCCGCAGTGCCCTCGCTGCCGCAACAAATTCCGCGACACCCTTGTCGCGGAGCATCCGGCCGGCGAAGAGAATGACCGGTGGCCCGGGCGGCTCGGGGCTCGCCGTGAACACAGCGAGGTCCACGCCGGCGCCACGCACCAGCGCGATCCGGTCGGCCGCGACGATCCGCTCGCGCTCCAGCACGGCACGATCCTCAGGATTCTGCACCATGACCCAGGAACGCGGACCACCGAGCGCGAAACGCATGGCCACGACCGCGAGTCGCCGGGTAAGCCTGCCCTTCCAGCTGGTCCAGGAGACGAGCAGTCCGAGGCCCGCGATCGCGTGCACGCGGGCGAGGCCGGGCAGCCGGCGGGCCGCGATGCCACCATAGATGACCGGTTTCAGCGCCACGTGATGCACGATCACGGGTTGCTCGCGCTGGTAGATCCGGCGGAGTTCGCGGATCGCAGCGGCTTCATCGCGCCAGCGGCGCCGCCGCCGTCGCAGTGCGATGGGAATGCACCGCACGCCGGCCGACTCGAGCAGGTCGCGATGCGTGGTGAAGCGCGACGCGAGCACGATCTGGTAGCCGGCGCGCTGCAGCGAGGGGACCAGTTGCAATCGGTGCGACACGAAATACCAGTCTTCGCTCACCACGAAGAGTACGGTGCCCCGATCGATCACGGGTCCGGGCTGGTCGCCGGAGAGGCGGACGCATCGACGAGCAAGACCCAGACAATGGCGCTACCGACCACGAGCAGGAAGGTTGCGATCGCCTTCAACACGATCCGCCGGCTGTCCGGCCGCGCCGGCAACAGTGGAGGATCCACCACCGTGATCACCGGGGTATCGCGCACTTCCTCGATCCGCGACCGCTCAAGGCTCTGCACCAGCTCGGTGTAAACCTGCTGGCGCAGCGTGACGTCGCGCTCCAGCCGGTCGTGCTGAAAGAGCAATTCGGGCGCGTTGCGATAGTCGCGGTTGCTCCGCAAGAACCCCGTCAATCGGTCCTCGGCACCCCGGAGGTCGCCGAGCGCGGATTGCACGCGCGTCTCGGTGAATCCTCGCTCGAGGTGAGCTCGCGTCTGGCGGGTGACCAGGTTGAAGGTGTCGATCTGGGCCAGAATTCGCGTCGCCAGCACTGCGGCAAGTTCGGCCGAGCGCGCGGTCACGGAGAACGTGATGACACCCGTCTTCAGGCCGGTCGACACGGCGATCTTCTGCTGCAACTGCCGAACGGTTTCGTCGAGGTCGCGGGCGGGCGTTGCCTGATGGATGTCGAACAGCTGAATCAGGGTGGCAGAGTCCCCTCCCGCCGTGCCGGCAAAGCGCGCCACGGCAATCGGACGTAACACCGCGCGCGACTTCAGCAGGTCGGCGTAGAAGTCGGGCGATTCCTGCTCCTGATCCAGCGGAAGCGATACGCCGAATTGCGCCGCAAGACCGGCGAGCGAAGAACTGCGAAGGCCGGGGGTTTGCGGCCGGAACGCACCAGAGGCTGTCCAGGTCCGCGGCATCAGCAGGGAGATCAGCACGACCAGCACACTGAGCGCGGCCGCCGCGCCGAGCACGCGCCGACTGACCCGCGGGAGAAGACTCCGCGCTGCCGTCAGCGGCCGCGCTCCACTGTCATCATGCATCGTGTTCTCCGTCCAGCTGGGGCGGCGAGGCCGCGAACTCGTGCAGGCACTGATAGAACTGGTTCGCAACGACCGGAAGGTCGAACATCGACGCGATCCGCTCCCGCGCTGCGGCCCCGGCGGCCCGCCGCGTTGCGCCTGCCATGCTGGCCCAATGTAGCAGCGACGCACTCAGCGCGGCGGCATCCGAACGGGCCAGTACCTCGCCGGTTTTGCCGATGACCCATGCGCTGTCGCCAATGTCGGTCACCACCGACGGCACGCCTGAAGCGGCCGCCTCGCCGACGGCGTTCGGAAACCCCTCGCCCCACGCCGACGGACTACAATAGAGATCGAGCCCGGGCATGATTGCGTCGACATCCCCGCGTTCGCCGAGGAGGTGCAGCGCATTGCTGCGCCGCAACACCTGCCCCGCAGCCACAAGCTCGGGGTTGTCCCAGTCGACGTGACGACCGGCAAGGACGAGCGAGATGTCGCTGCCGGTCGCGCGCGCACGGATCACAGCGGCGATGAGCGCGCGATGGTTCTTCATCGGGTGGAACCGTGCGATGTTGCCCACCAGCAACGAGTCAGGCCCGATATCAAGCTGCTGACCGAGTCGAGCGCGTGCCAGCGGATCGGGCCGGAACCGCGTGAGATCGAATCCGTTCGGCACCACGCGGACGCGGCGCGGGGAGTACCCAATCGCCTGGTGCTGCGCGACGCTGGTGCGGGAGTTGTAGATGATGCCTGCGGGGCGTCGCGACCAGCGGGCACCGAGCCAGATGGCAGCGCGCGTACCGGGCCGCTCTCGCCGATAGCCGCCAAACGACTGGCGAATGCCCCACACCACTGGGCGCCCGGCAGCGGCCATCGAGGCGGCGAGGTTGCCGTGATACATCCAGCCCACGACGACATCTGGTCGATGCGCAGCTACTGCCAGCCGGAGCGCCCGCCACTGTGCGGCGGCGGGCACACCGCGCCCCAACCCGATCGCCGCGACCGGCACACCCAGGTCCTCGAGGCGCGTCGCCACCGGCCCCGCGTCGCGCAGAGAAACGACGCTGTCCGCATCTCCCGCGCCCCGGGCGGCGAGCAGCTTGGCGAGCATCAGTTCGGCGCCGCCGGTTTCGAGGCCGGTGATGACGTGACAGACTCGCAGCGGATCGGTCGTCACGATCCCCCGCCCGCGAGCGGTAACGCGCGGCGACGCACCAGCCAGAGCGCGCCGAGCAGCACGATCAGGTAGAACCCGGCCTGCAGCACCAGTGTCGGGTCGGCATACATGATGCGGAACGCCAGAAAGAGCATCAGCGCAACGCGCAGCACCGTCGCGGTGAATCTGCGGGAGCGCGCCTGACGGTCGAGCCAACCGAGGGCGACGCCGAACAGGCCGGTGACAAGGAGCATTCCGGGAAGCCATGCGCTGACATACCCGAAGCTCACCAGGTCGACCGGAATGGCACCGTCGGAGCCGAGCGCGTCGGAGTTGAGCGCGGTAATCGTCGGCGGATGCACAACGCCCAGCAGGCGCTGCGGGACGAGGTAGAGAAATCCGAGCGGGACATCGACAAACCAGCGAAAGGGCTGACTCGACGGGACGGTCTGAACGAAGTGCGCGAGGTTGAGAAACGGAAACGAGAACTCGATGCCGATCATCTGCACCGCGTTGCTTCCTTCATCGCGCAATGCTTGCCACTGTGTCTCGAACACCGTGCTCGCGCCTTCCGGATTGAACAGTTGCTTGCCGAAGAGCACCAGCAATGCAAACAGCACGCCGATCGTCATCACCACGCGCAATCGGAGCCGTCCGTGCGCGGCGGCGATCGCCAACGGGAAGGTGATCAGAAACGCCAGCATCGACAGGCGTCCGGCCTGGTGAAACAGCACGATCATCGACACTGCTACCGCAAGCGGGAAGACCCAGGTTGCCAACCGCCGCACGCCCGGCTGCTGCGCATCGCGGCGCAAACCGAACGCCAGAAAGGCAGCGCCGAGGCTGAGCGGTGCGACGCTTTTCAGGAACGCCCACCGCGTCACCACGGGCGGAGCGCTGCTGCGAAAGGCAAGGGCGTTGAAGATCAGCACCCGCCACCCGCCGATGCTGATGGTATAGACCACCAGCGCGAAGGTGCCCAGGGCCAGTAGCGCCACCATGACGCGGGCGACGCTGCGCTCATCGCCAACAAGGCTGTCGAGGTCGCCAGTCCGGGCCCGGGCACGCTGGACAACGAAGTATCCGATCAGGATGCAAATCCAGCCGAGCACCGCCAGCAGTTCTGCGCCCAGGAAGCTCTCGGTCGTCGGCAGATGGTTGAGGACCCAGACCCAGCTGCTCGCGCGGACCCAGCGAAGGTCGGTGCCGGCCACCTGCAGCGGCGCCACGACAAAAGCGAGGCAGTAGATCACGGCGGTCACGCGAAGTCCGTCGATGCCACCACGCGGCGTTGGCCGGCGCAATTCCGGGATGGCGACACACAACAGGACGGCGATCGGAGCAAGCATCACCCAGGGGGTCATCGCCACCGCCGCGCGTGACGATCGCGCACTTCGGTCAGTGCATCAACAGTTCGCGTCAACAAGCGCGACACGCCGAACTCCGTGACGATCCGCTGACGCGCCCGTGCGCCCGCCTGGACGAGATCCTCGCCAAGCATGCCGCCGAGCGCATCGGCGAGTGCCGTCGAACTTCCTGCCGGTACGACCCGACCCGTGTCGCCCACAATTTGCCGCGCGTCGCCGACATCGGTACTCACACACGGCACGCCGCACGACATCGCTTCGCCCAGCGCGTTCGAGAATCCCTCGCCGTATCGCGAACAGGACACTGCAACATCGAACGCCGGGTACAATGCCGCAGCGTCACCCCCGGGTGGAATCCACCGCACGATCGACTCGATCCCCGCTGACTTCGCCCGGGCGCGCAGCATCGCGGTATAGGCCGCCGGTCCCTCCCCCACGCACACGACATCGAGGCGGTGACCGCATCGCACCAGGATCTCCACTGCCTCGATCAGCGCGACATGGTCCTTCATTGGATCAAGGCGCGCCACCATGCCGATCAGCGGAGTGTCAGGCGACACACCCCACGCCGCGCGGCGTTCCCTGCGAATCGCCGGGTCGGGGATGAACCGGTCGGTGTCGATGCCGTTGGGAATGACCAGCATCGAGCCGGCCGGAAACCCCTGTTCGAGGTGGAACCTCGCCCCAGCGTCCGAGTTGGCGATGATCAGGTCGGGACGCGTTGCCAGTCGCCGGGTAATGCTGAACGCGAGCTGGTGCGCTCGCCCGTACACGGCCCAGCGCATATCCGAAGCGCGCACGCCCCAGACGATCGCTGCCGCGCGCCGCGGCGTCGCCAATGCCGCCAGCGTGTTTGATGTCGGCAGATAGCCATGGACGATATCGGGCCTCAGTTGGCTGATCGCCTGCCGAAGGGTCCAGATCATTCGCGGAAAGTCGGCGCGGGACCGTTGACCCAGCTCGATCTGCCGCACGCCGGTTCCGCGCAACTCATCGGCCAGCGCCCCGCCAGTATAGGCGGTGCAGAGCGTGACGTCGTGCCCGTCCCGCTGCAACCCGACGGCAAGAAGCACCAGCTGGCGCTCAGCGCCCCCGACCGTGAGCGCGCGCACGACGAAGAGAATCCGCAATGGCGCATTGCGATCGTTTCGCGACGACGGAATCATCGACCCTTCGCCCAGCGAGACGCGAGCGCGTGGCGGTAGCCGCCGACGTTCATCGCCATGAGGCCGGACAGGTAGATCAGTCCCCCTGCCGCGACGGCCGCGGCCAGTGCACCAACGCCACGGTCCGCGCGAAACGGCCAGATCACGGCCGCCATCGCCGCAGAACTTGCCGCGATCCGGCGCCATGCCTGCCACGGCAGCGGCATTGCGAACGCCCGCCGTCCCCAGAAGGCGCTCAGAATGCAGCCGACAGCAAACGCGATCGCAGTCGTTGTTGCAGCCCCCGTCACGCCCCAACGGGGAATGGCGACGAGATTCAACAGCACGTTGATCATCGCCGCAATCAGTCCGACCTTGATGATGCCAGTCGTCCGCTCGCCAATCTGGAAGGCAAGGTCGAAGTAGAACGCCTTTGCCGCACCGGCAAACACGCCGACCGCGATGATCGGCAGCAGCGACGCGGCACTGACGGCAAACCTCGCACCCAGCAACACCGACCCAATCAGCGGCGACAGCACCGCGATGGCGACCGCAGCCGGCATGCCGATCGCGGCCAGCAGCATCGCCTGTTCGGCTAGGCGTTCACGTGCTGCAGCATCGCCTTCTTCGCGCAACGCACGCAACGCCATCGGAAATGCGGCCAGGTTGATCATCATGAACAGCAGCGTGATCGTCTGGCTGGCGAGATCGTACGACGCGGCGTACGCGCCAACCGGCTCCGGTCCACCGAAGGCGCCGAGCAGCAGGCGATCGGACGAATCGAGCACGAATTGCAGGGCGTAGCTCGCCGTCAACGGCAGTCCGTAGGCTGCGAGCAAGCCGAGCGTCGCGCGATCGACCCGTCGCTCCACGTGAGTGACGACCCACCGCGAGAGCGCCAGCGCGGGGACGGCGAAGCCGACTGCGAGACCGATGACTACCCCGTTGCCACCCCACCCCGCACGTACAAGGATCAGCGTGACGCCCAGCGCCAGCACGGCCTTGGCCAGCGCAGCCAGACCGAACGTGAGCGGGCGGAGTCCAGCGATTGCGATTTCCTGATTGAGCTCGAACCAGGCCTGAGAACCGAGCAGGAGCAGCGCGAGGCCGGCCACGAGCGCCAAATGGGGCGACGCCATCGCCACCAGCAACGCCACGACGCCGGCCGCACCAAACAGGCCGGAATAGACGACCGGCAGTGACCGCAGCACGTGTACGCGCCGTGCAGAGTCCGGCAGGTAGCGGCGCGCGCCGGAGCGGATCCACTGAAAGCCGATCGCATTCGCGCTGGCAACGCAGGCCATCACCAGTGCATACCGTCCGTACTCGAACGGCGTGAGCAGGCGGGTGTAGATAGTGAGCGACGCGAAGTTGATAAGCGCGGGCACGCCGCTCGCCACGACATAGCGAAGGGCGGCACTGACCACGCGGGGCGACGCAGAGCCACCGGAGGTCGCCGGCTCCGGTACTCCCGCCGCTGCTGAGGTCAACCGTGCACCGGGTTGGCTTCCAACCACGCCTGGAACATCAGCACATCCCAGAGGTGGTATTGCCAGTTCCGCGTACCAGCCTGATGCTCCTGCCAGGCGGTGGTTACAGGCTCCGGGTTCAGGAACCCTTCGCGCCGCAGCCGTGCGGGGTCGAGCAGTTCAGCGGCCCAGGGCCGCAGCTCTCCGCGCAGCCAGCGGTCCAGCGGAACACCGAACCCTGTTTTGGGGCGGTCGATCAGTGCGCGCGGCACGTGACGATCGAGTATCCGGCGTAGCGGAAGCTTGCCCACTCCGGCAGCAACCCGTTGCGGCGGCGGAATCTTCCACGCGAATTCGATCACTTCATGATGCAGCAACGGCGCGCGCGCCTCCAGGCTCGTCGCCATCGCCGCCCGATCCACTTTCACCAGGATATCGTCTGGGAGATACGTCAGGCTATCGGAGAGCATCATCGCCGCCGTATGATCGGCCAGCAGTGGGCGGCCCATGGCATCGGACAAGAGTGTCCGCGGCTCGACCGAGTCGATGACGAGCGCCGAGGGATCCTGCCAGTGCGAATGCAGGTGCCGGTAGATCTCCGCCGGAGAGCGCGCCGCAAACAGTCCGGCGAGTTTGTGGACCCGGTCTCCGGTGATTTGCTGGCGCTGCGCGGCGGGGGCAAGCGCCAGCGCCTGGTCCCAACGGCGTGGTGAAATGGCCCGCACGGCACCGGCCGCCAGCCGGCGGAAAGGCAGCGGCAACGGGCGCAGCGCGCTCCAGATTCTCGGCGTCATGAAATAGCGGCCGTACCCGCCGAAGCTTTCATCGCCGCCGTCGCCGGAAAGCGCCACCGTGACATCGCGACGGGCCATCGCCGCCACCAGATAGGTCGGTATTTCGGATACGTCGCCAAACGGTTCGTCATACATCGCGGGCAGTCGCGGGACAACGTCGAGTGCGTCCTGCGGGGTCACGTACAGTTCGGTGTGCGCGGTGCCAAGGTGAGTCGCTACCGCGCGGGCGTGACCGGCTTCGTTGAACTCCGCGTCCGCGAAGCCGATGGTGAACGTTCGCACCGGTACGCTGCTCTGGCGCTGCATCAGCGCAACCACCAGACTCGAGTCGATGCCGCCCGACAGGAACGCGCCGAGCGGAACATCGGCGACCATTTCCTGGCCGATGACTCGCGTCAGCAACGCTTCAAGGCTGGTCGCGATCGTCTCGGCGTCGTCGGTCAGCGGCTCGGCACTACCACGTTCGGCGACTGCGCGAAGCGACCAGTAGCTCACCGGCTCAGGCCAGCGGTCGGCTCCATGGCCGAACGTGACGATCGTCCCCGGCGGAAGCTTGCGCACGCTGTCATAGATACTGTGC
>JBEPVV010000028.1:0-9704 GCA_041690795.1 Gemmatimonadota bacterium
TATCTCGCCTTCATGAACCAGCAACTTACCGAATTGCTCAGCAACTACGGCACAATCGGCGGGATCTGGTTTGACGGGATGTGGGACAAGCCCGATGCCAACTGGCACCTCGCCGAGAGCTACGGACTCATTCATTCGCTGCAGCCGGCGGCGCTGATCGTGCCCAATCACCATCAATCGCCGTTGCCGGGCGAAGACGTCCAGACCTTCGAGCAGGATCTCCCCGGAGCCAACAGCGCGGGCTTCAACACCACCACCATCGGTGCCTTGCCGCTGGAGACGTCGTTGACGATGAATGGTTCGTGGGGGTTCAATATCACCGACCGGAACTGGAAGTCGCTGCGCGAAATCATTGGCTATCTGGTGCGCGCCGCCGGGAGCAACGCCAACCTCCTGCTCAACATCGGTCCCCGCCCCGATGGCACCATCCAGCCCGAAGCCGTTGAGCGACTCCGCGCGCTAGGCGCGTGGATGCGAATCAACGGCACGTCGATCCGCGACACGCGCGGCGGCCCGATCCCACCCCGACCATGGGGAGCGACCACCCGCCGGGGCGACACGATCTTTGTGCATCTGCTCGACTGGAAGGACAACGTGCTGGCGCTCCCCGATTTCGGCGCCACGGTGGTCAGTGCGAGCCTGCTGGCCGGTGGCAAGATCGAGTTCAGCCAGAGTCCTGCCGGAACCACGCTGCGCCTCCCGCTGCGTGCGCCCGACGACGCCGACCAGATCATCCGGCTGGTCACCTCGAAAGCTGGCGCGCCGCTCCAGCGGGCTGCGGCCCGCCAGCATAAAAGCCCCTAGAAAGCGCGTCGCAAGTGATTGGCAGGCCCCTGCCAAATTGACCCGTTTCCCCGGTACGCCCGTTGCTATACTGAGCTCCGACCGCTTGCGATCGGGCCAGATCGGCCTATTCGACGGGCGAACAAGGAGAATCATCACTCATGGCATCCAAAATCATCGGCATCGACCTCGGCACCACCAACTCCGTCGTCGCGGTCATGGAAGGCGGCGATCCGGTCGTCATCCCCAATGCCGAAGGCGGGCGGACCACACCGTCCGTTGTCGCGTTCACCAAGGACGGCGACCGGTTGGTTGGCCAGGTGGCGAAGCGTCAGGCCGTGACCAATCCCAAGCAGACCATCTTCTCCGTCAAGCGCTTCATGGGTCGTCGCATGGACGAAATCAAGGAAGAGACCAAGCGCGTCCCGTACAAGGTGGAAGCGGGGACAAACGGCCTCGCATCAGTCGAAATCGCCGGCAAGAAGTACACGCCGCCCGAGATCTCGGCGATGATCCTCCAGAAGATGAAGCAGACCGCGGAAGACTACCTGGGGACGACCGTCGACAAGGCGGTCATCACGGTGCCCGCGTATTTCAACGACGCCCAGCGGCAGGCGACCAAGGACGCCGGCAAGATCGCCGGGCTCGAGGTCCTGCGGATCATCAACGAACCGACGGCGGCAGCACTTGCCTACGGCCTCGACAAGAAGAAGGACGAGAAGATCGCGGTGTTCGATCTCGGCGGTGGCACCTACGATATTTCAGTGCTGGAGCTGGCCGACGGCGTCTTCGAAGTGAAGTCGACCAACGGCGACACCCACCTCGGCGGCGATGATTTCGACGAGCGGCTGATCGAGTGGCTGGTCACCGAGTTCAAGCGCGACCAGGGGATCGACCTCTCCAAGGATCCGATGGCGTTGCAGCGCCTCAAGGAAGCGGCCGAGAAGGCCAAGATGGAGCTGTCGAGCACGGCGCAGACCGACATCAACCTGCCATTCATTACCGCGGATCAGTCGGGGCCGAAGCACCTCAACCTGGCGCTCACCCGGGCCAAGTTCGAGCAGCTCTGCGACGACCTGATCAAGCGCGTCATTCCGCCGATGGAGATGGCGCTCAAGGATGCGGGGATCAAGCCGGGCGAGATCGACGAGGTGATTCTCGTCGGCGGCTCCACGCGGATTCCCAAGATCCAGGAGATCGTCAAGGAGTTCTTCGGCAAGGAACCGAATCGTTCGGTCAACCCCGACGAAGTGGTGGCGATCGGTGCTGCGATCCAGGGCGGCGTGCTCGGTGGCGAGGTCAAGGACGTATTGCTCCTCGACGTCACCCCGCTGTCGCTCGGCATCGAAACGCTTGGCGGCGTCACGACGGTGCTGATTCCCCGGAACACCACGATCCCGACCAAGAAGTCCGAAGTCTTCTCGACGGCAGAAGACAACCAGACCACGGTCGAGATCCACGTCCTCCAGGGTGAACGCCAGCTGGCGCAGGACAACCGGACAATCGGCAAGTTCCAGCTGACGGGAATTCCGCCCGCTGCGCGCGGCATGCCGCAGGTCGAGGTCGCGTTCGACATCGACGCCAACGGCATTCTCCACGTTGCTGCGAAGGACAAGGCGAGCGGCAAGGAACAGAAGATCAGGATCGAGGCCTCAAGCGGGCTGAGCGACACCGAAATCGACAAGATGGTGAAGCAGGCGGAGGCAAACGCCAAGGAAGATGAAGCACGTCGTCAGGAGATCGACACGCGGAACCAGCTCGATGGCCTGGTATACAAGGTAGAGAAGGATTCCAAGGAGTGGGTCGATCGCCTGGCGGCAGACGCCAAGGAGCGGCTGGACCAGGCGCTCGAGGCCGGCAAGGAATCGCTGCGCACCGGTGATTCGGCGAAGATCCGCACCGCGCTCGACGAACTCAACGTCGCGTACTCGGCGGCGGGCGCCTCGCTGTACCAGAATGCGTCCGCAAGCGGCGGCGAGAGTCCCGAAGGCGGCGACGCCGGCGCAGGCCAGGCGCAGCCCCCAAAGGACGACGCGGTCGAGGCGGACTACGAGATCGTCGACGAGGACAAGAAGCAGGGCTGATCCGCCGGTGGTAAGCAACCGTCGTAGCATGGGTGTCATTCGGGGCAACAACCGCATCGCGCGGACGCCCGGGGTGACACCCTTCTGCAACCAGAACTTCCCCATGGGCATCCACGTATAATTAGGAGCTACACACGGGGCGCTGTTTTGCCCGTGTTCTTACGGACCCACAGCCACTACTGGACAGAGACCATGTCAACGCGCTCACTCAACTGGATCAAGTTCGGCGGCCTCGTGGCGCTGGCTTTTGTGCTCGGCCTCTTCTTCGCCGGGCTTCTTGATTTTCCCCGCCCGGGTATCGCGCAGGAGCGTTCGGCGCATACGCCGATCGTACGGGTTGATGCTCCGCGGATTCCGGCCGCTCGCCCACTGGTCGACCTGAGCGATGCCTATGCATCGGTGGTCGAAGCTGTGCGGCCGTCGGTGGTCTACATCGAGTCGGAGCGCCCGGCGCCGCCCGACCAGCAGAGCCAGATCATCGGCCAGCTTCCGCAGCAGTTCCGGCAACTGATTCCCCGCGGCCAGCAGCGCCGACCGGGCGATCAGCAGCAGCCGGAGCTGGAGCACGGCAGCGGCTCGGGCTTCATCGTGTCGGCTGATGGCTACATCCTCACCAACAATCACGTCGTCGAGGGGTCGAGCAAGGTGACGGTGCGGCTGCTCGACGGGCGCCAGTACACTGCGCGGATCGTCGGGACCGACAAGGACACCGACATCGGCGTGCTCAAGATCGACGCGACCGGGCTGTCACCTGCAGCACTCGGTTCATCCGACGCGACGCGCGTGGGCGAGTGGGTGCTGGCGATCGGCAATCCGCTCGGCAGTGAGCTCACGTTCACGGTCACGCAGGGAATCGTGAGCGCCAAGGGACGCAGCTCGCTCGCGCTTCCGGATCGAAACGACAAGGTGATCCAGGACTTCATCCAGACCGACGCCGTGATCAATCGCGGCAACTCGGGTGGACCGCTCGTCAACGCCCGCGGTGAAGTGATCGGCATCAACGCCGCAATTGCATCGAGCACCGGGTATTACACTGGCTATGCGTTCGCCGTGCCGATCGATCTCGCCCGCAAGGTGATGGACCAGATCGTGACGCATGGGCACGTCGAGCGCGCCGGGCTCGGGGTCCTCGTTGGCGACGCGACGCGCGAAGATGCCGACTACCTCGGCCTGCCGTCGATTGCCGGCGTTGCGATCTCGGGCTTCCCGCAAGGCAACGATTCGCCGGCCAAGCGCGCCGGCATCGAAGCGGGCGACGTGATCACCGCGATCGATGGCCAGCCAGTCAAGTACGTGGCGCAGCTGCAGCAGACGGTCGGATTCCGCCATCCCGGCGAGACGGTCAAGGTCTCGCTGGTGCGGAAGGACGGCAAGCACGACGTCTCGGTCAGACTCACCAGCGTCATCAGCGCCGCCGCCGGCTCCGACTCGACGCCGAGCGCGGCGCTGGGGAAGGAAGCACCATCGACGAGTCGCAACACGCTCGGCCTGGTGACCGAGGCGCTGACGCCGAACGTGGCCACGGAAATTCACGTCCCAGCGACAACCAGGGGCATGCTGGTCAAGAGCATCATCGATGGATCGCCGGTCTCGTCGCAGCAGGTGCTTTGCCCGCTCGATGACGCCTCGGAATGCGGCGCACCGAGCGTGATCATGTCGGTTGAGGGAAAGCCGGTGCGCAACGACGACGAGCTCAAGGCGGCCGTCAGCAGCGCGGTGCATGGCGTCGTGATGGTCGAAGTGATGGAAGGCACGCGCGACGGCAAGGGTGCAACACGCGTTACGCGCATTCGCGTGCGCTGAACGGTTCAACCGGAACATGGATCGCCCGTCCGCTCGCAAGAGTGGACGGGCGATCCTCTATTCAGAGCGAGGAGGATTCCATGCGACGTTTCATCGCGGCAGTCCTGGTGTGCTCGGCCGGATGTGGAGGCACAGGCCACCTCCAGACGGCTCCGTCGACGAGGCCATCAGGGGCGATCGAGACCGAACTGATGAGAGTGGAACGCGACATCGGCATCGCCAACATCCGCCGTGACAAAGAATACTTCGAACGGGTCGAGGCACCGGAATTCATCTTCATCGACGCCAATGGTGGCACGACGACGAAAGCGGACGACGTGGCGTCGCTGGATCTGCGCCAAACGACGAAGCTGCTGACGTACGACGTCGACTCGATGAGCGTGCGGGTGTACGGCGAAATGGCGACCGTACTTGGGCGGGTGGTCACGACCGGGACGCGGGCGGACGGAAGCGCGTATCGCACGCAGAGCCGGTTTTCGGATGTCTTCGTGCGCCACGGTGGCGAGTGGCAGATCGTTCTTGGCCACTCGTCGCGGATACCGGCGCCCAGGGCGCCGTAGGCTGGCTCAGTCCTTGGGCATGTCGACATGCTGGACTGCGGCCTCGTGACTCCACCACTTCCAGCCCCAGCCGACGACCTTGCCGTCGATGGTCACGACCGGGCTGAGCTTGCGCCAGACGACTGAATCCTTGAGATCGGTGGAGCTGCGCGGGAAGAGCTGCAATCCCCAGTGCTTGCCGGCGGTCAGGTAGGTCATCGAGCGGTGTGGCGGCTGTCCGATGATGGTTGACACGGAATCACTCGCCATGCCGAGCGTCAGGTTATTGAGGCGGGAATCACCGCAGGCAGCGAGAGCGGTGAGGCCGAGCATGGCGGCGAGAGCCTGAAGCCTTCTCTGGCGCATGGTGGTGCGTCTCCGTCAAATGAGTCGTGTCGCGGGGGTAAGATAGCAACGGGGAGACTACTTTTCCCGGGCACGCGAACGTGGCGGAATTGGCATACGCACCAGCCTTAGGAGCTGGCGGGGTAACACCCATCCGGGTTCAAGTCCCGGCGTTCGCATCGCACGTGCCCGCTCAGAACACCACCTCGCCCAGTCGCAGACCCACACGCAGACTCGATCCCATCGAGCGCACCGGCACCGGTTCCCGCGGCGGCGACTCTGCCGGCGCGACCGATTCCGCAGCCGTGCGCCGGTTCTGCGTCGCCATCTTCAGCCCGGCGAGAAGCTCGCCGATTTCGCGCATCGCAGCCGCGTCGTCGCGATTGGCCGAGCGTTCGGTTGCAGTATTGGGATGAAAGACCGTGGTGATCGAGCCGGCGACGCGGAGCGTGTCGGCCAGATCACGGAAGGTGATCTTCAGACGATCGATCGTGGCCTCGCCCACGGGCGCGCCCATGGCATCGCGCACGGGCGTGCTGGGCCGCTCGAAGCGGGCACCGTAGTCGGAGACCCCGGCGACGCTCCAGCGCTCGCTAGTGAGGCGATGCGTCAACGCATCGACCACGATGGCTCGGGTTGTGAGGGGAATCCACACCTCGACCTGGCCGCTCTGCGCGATCAGCCCTGTGGTGGTACCCGCAGTTGCGGAGAGAAGTGCAGCGAGCGCGCTCGTGCACGCGGAGCGGATGAACAGTCGCGTCATGGCGCGATCCTCAGGGTCGGGGTTGCAAGGAGACTAGCCCGCATACCGCGGCCGTGTCACGGCAACCGCGGGACGGAAGATTCGGGTTCATCCCCGTGACGGCTCGCCTTTTCATCATTCGGGGGCGCCGGACTACGCCGCATTGCTTGCCTTGCATGGTTGCGCCAGCGCACGCCGGGCGTATCCTTTCCCCTCCCTCACGTGCATCGAAGGCTGGCCATGATCCGACGCGCCCCGTCGATTCCGCTCGTTGTGCTGGTGCTCGCGACCGCCGTCGTGCACGCCGCTTCTGCCCAGACCGCCGACTACCTCAATCCCGACCTCCCAACAGCGCGCCGAGTGCAGGACCTGGTCGGCCGGATGACGCTCGACGAGAAGATTTCGCAGATGATGCATCAGGCGCCGGCGATCGACCGTCTCGGCATCCCCCGCTACAACTGGTGGAACGAGGCACTCCACGGCGTGGCGCGATCAGGGCTGGCCACTGTCTTTCCGCAGGCGATTGGCCTCGCGGCCACCTGGGATGATTCGCTGATGTTCCGCACCGCCAGCGTGATCTCCGACGAAGCGCGCGCGAAGAACAACGAGTACGTCCGGCTCAACAGTCGTGAGGGATACCAGGGGCTCACCTTCTGGTCGCCCAACATCAACATCTTCCGCGATCCCCGCTGGGGCAGAGGGCAGGAAACCTACGGCGAAGATCCGTTTCTCACCGGTCGCCTGGCGGTGCAGTTCATTCACGGCATGCAGGGCAACGACTCGCAGTACCTCAAGACGGTCGCGACCGTCAAGCACTTCGCGGTGCACAGCGGCCCGGAGCCTTCGCGCCACAACTTCGACGCGGTGATCAGCGAACGCGACCTGCGCGAGACGTACCTGCCGCATTTCGAGGCCGGCATTCGCGAGGCCGGGGCGTACTCGCTGATGTGTGCCTACAACCGGATCGACGGCAAACCTGCGTGCGGCAGCAACATGCTGCTGCAGCAGATCCTCCGCCACGAGTGGGGTTTCCAGGGATACGTCGTCTCCGACTGCGGCGCGATCGATGACATCTACCAGCAGCACAAGGTGGTGGCGACGGCGTCCGAAGCGGCTGCGATGGGCGTCAACACCGGCACCGACCTCGAGTGCGGCGGTTCGTATCGGGCGCTCGCGACGGCGGTAACACGCGGTGAGGTGGCAGAAGCGCAGATCGATACGTCGGTCACGCGCCTGTTCACCGCTCGCATGCGGCTGGGGATGTTCGATCCGCCCGAACGCGTGCGCTGGACGAAGATCCCGTTCTCGGTGCTCGACCAGTCGGCGCACCGTGACCTCGCGCGACAGGTCGCGCGCGAGTCGATTGTCCTGCTCAAGAATGCGAAGGGCGTGCTTCCGCTGCGCAAGAACCTGCGCACCCTCGCGGTGATCGGACCCAACGCCGATCAGTCGAGCGTGCTGCTCGGCAACTACAACGGGACGCCGGCAGACCCGGTCACGCCGCTTCGCGGCATTCGCGAAGCAGTGTCACACGACACGCGCGTGCTCTATGCACGAGGCACCAATGTGGTCGACGGGCTCAACGGCTCCGACATGACATCCGACGAAGCGCTCGAGACCGAGGCGATGACGATTGCGAAGAGCGCCGATGCGATCGTGCTCGTACTTGGGCTCACCGGACAACTCGAAGGCGAGGAGATGCGCGTCCAGGTCCCCGGATTTCAGGGCGGCGATCGCACCACGCTCGACCTGCCGGCCACACAGGAACACCTGCTCGAGCGGATCGCATCGCTGGGCAAGCCTACCATTCTGGTGCTGCTGAACGGCAGCGCGCTGGCGATCAACTGGGCCCAGTCGCACGTGCCAGCGATCGTCGAAGCGTGGTATCCGGGACAGGCCGGCGGCACCGCCATCGCCGACGTGCTCTTCGGCGACTACAACCCCGGTGGCCGGCTGCCGGTGACCTTCTACCAGCACGTCGCAGATCTTCCCGCGTTCGACAACTACAGCATGGCCGGGCGCACCTATCGCTTCTTCACCGGCACGCCGCTCTATCCATTCGGGTACGGCTTGAGCTATACCGCATTCCGCTACGACCCGATCAGTGTGAGCAGCGATACGCTGCACGCCGGCGGCACCATCATCGTGCGGGTCAGGGTTACCAACACCGGCAAGCGCGACGGCGATGAAGTGGTCCAGCTGTACGTCCAGCATGTGGGCGCCAGTGTGCCACGCCCGCGCGAGGATCTGCGCGGATATCAGCGGATCTCGCTCAAGTCACACGAATCGCGAACGGTCGAGATGCGCCTGCCGGCGTCGAGCCTGGCTTACTGGAACGCCGGCACCCACGACTGGATGCTTGAAAACGAGCGGATCCGGCTGGCGGTGGGCGCTTCGTCGGCGGATATCCGTCAGGCCCGGATGATCGAGCTGCGGGCTGCGCCCTGAGCGGCCTGATTGCTGAACGTTCACGATCCGCACACGACAGCCCCGGCTGCCGATACTATCTTCGAACGATATCCCTTACTGGAGGCCGCCATGCCCATCTGGAAAGAACAGAACACCGGCCGGAACGAGCCCGCAGCGACTCCGACCGCACCCGGCTCGAAACCCGAGACCACTCCGCGCGCCGAACCGGCCGCGAACTATGATGTCCCCCGTCGGACGCCCGAACGCGATAGCAAGGAGTCGCTGATCGCCGCTGACGTCACTGTCGAGGGCAAGATCGAAGGCTCAGGTCACGTCCGGATCGCCGGTCGCTTCAAGGGAGAGATCAACGTGCAGGGACACCTGACGATCGAGGTCGGGGCCAAGGTGACCGGCGGCGTGCGGGCGAACATGGTCGTGATCGGTGGCGAACTCGACGGCAACATCGAAGCCGCGTCGCGGGTCGAACTGCTGGAGACCGGGATTCTCAACGGCGACCTGAAGGCGGGCTCGCTGACCGTGGCCGCTGGCTCGCGGATGCGCGGCCAGGTGGAGTTCGGCTGGGAGGAGAAGGGCGGACAGAAGAGTGGTGTCAGAATGGAGAGCGGCTCCGCGGCATGAGCACGACCCGTTCGGTGACCGCTGGTGCCACACGCACGTGTCCGCACTGTCGAGCGACCATCCTGGACAGTGCGAGCATGTGCCCCGCATGCAAGCATCACCTGCGCTTCGAGCCGGGCAAGGCGAAGGACGCAGCGCCCAGCTTCTCGCCGCTGCGCGTCGAGGGCACGATCCAGCATCCGGAAAACGCCGAAGCGTGGGAGTACTCCGTCGTCGTGTCGATCCGGAATGAACGCGGCGAGGAAACGGACCGGAAGGTGGTTGGCGTGGGCGCGCTTCAAGGCAGCGAGCACCGGACCTTTACGCTTGCCGTCGAAGTCTTCACGGCGGGTCAGGCCCGACGAGGCCTGTCTCTTATAC
>JBEPVV010000029.1:0-9610 GCA_041690795.1 Gemmatimonadota bacterium
ACCGGTGATGGAGGTTTTGCAGACCTCTGCCTTACCACTTGGCTACGGCGCCGTAACCCCGAGAAGCTATTTGCGGCCAACGGGTTGGGCAACTTGATCGACGCGCTCACCGCGGTCGGAGGAACCGTACGCCCAGATTGGTGGAGTCGGCCCGGACGAAACGCAGCCACCCCTCCGCGGCCATCGCGGCGGTGACGTTGTTGGCGAGGACGGCGGTGACTCCGGCGGCGGAGAGCCGGGCGTCGAGCGAGTCCCGTCGCGCCGGTGTCAGCTCCCAGTAACCCACGGAATCCATCACCTGTGCCGTGAAATGGGCCCGGACCCCGAAGACGGCGTACTGCTCGAACGCATCGCCGACAGCCGCCACCGCATCGCCGGACGCGACGCCATGCGCGCGCAACGAGTCGGCGTCGATCAGGTAGTCGGGACGGTAGTCGCGGCCAAAGCCGCCGGTGTTCTGCGCGATATACCAGCCGAGTGCCAGCAGCATTGCAGCGGCGCCCACCGGCGCGAGCCAGCGTGTTCCGCGACGACGGACACGCACCGCGATGCGCGACCATGCCACGGCCGTGATCAACACGACAAAGCCCGCCAGATATCGCGGCTCGATGTGGACCGCAGCATACACCAGCATCGCCAGCGCCGCCCAGACAAGCAGCACCAGAGGCATCCGACCCTTCGTGCCGGTGGCCTTCACGCGCGTGCTCGTCAGCTGGAACGCGGCGAGCACGGCCACGATCACGCCCAGGTCGCGGAGCAGCGTTCCCAGATCGCTGAAGCCCTGCGCCAGCACGCGCAACTGCCCGGCCGGATCGAAGCGCGCGCGGACCCCGTCGTACCAGTACGCCGGGTCATACCACAACGGATACGTGGCCACGACCGGCGTCGCGAATTCGAGCGTCCGCGGCTCGGCCACCAGCACGCGCGGCGGATGGATCGGCGCGCCGTATCGCGTGGTGGTATCGCCCGTCCATCCGGCAAACGGCAGCACGCCATCGACTTCCCAGGCGTAGTTCAAGCGGCCGACTTCGCCGATGCTGGGGCGACCGATCGCGCTGCTGATCAACACGATCAGCGGGAGCGACACCACCGCGAACACCCCGGCGGCCAGAACCACCTGGGGGCGAGCGCGCGCGATCCGCGGCGGCCGGATCAGGAGTAGCACGAACAACAGTGCATTGAGGGGCAGCAGAATACCCTTCATCCAGTAGCCCGCGCCCGGCATCAACCCGAGTACAAGAGGCCACCGCCACGAACTTTTTCCGGCTTCCATTCGTAGGCAGCAGATCGCCGTCGCCATCACCGTCACCAGCACCGCCATGTCGGGCGTCAGCAGGCCAAGGCCGATGCACTGCAGCGTGATCGCGGCAGAGGCGAGGATCGCGAGGGCAAGGAGGGGTCGGGGCAGTGGCGTGCCGCCGGGAGCGCGACCAGGCAACGTGCAGAGCTCGATGAAGAGCACGATGGCGATCAGGTACAGCACGAAGTTCACCAGGTGCAGCGCCGGGATCGCCGCGTCCATGGAGCCGGAGAGCCGCAACACCGGTGCGACCAGCGCCGGGTAACCGGGACTCCAGTAGCCGTTGATCAGCGAGTGTGCGCCGGTCTGCACCGCATGCAGCGCGAGCTCGACGTACGAAATTCCGTCGGGGTTGAGATTGAAGCGCGAACCCTGGAGATCCACCACGCCCGCGACAACGCCGCCCGCGACAGCGAAGCGGACCCACGCCTCACCCGGTGCGGCGGGTGCCGATCGGGTGCATCTTTCTTCGTCCGCGATGTGGCCGGCGAAGCGATCGGCATGGGTTCCGGTCATGCCGCGGTGCTGATCGTCAGACAAACCTCGTGCCCGTGGTGATCGATGAGCGTGGACGCACCCAGCAGCACTAGCAGGCCCCGGCGGGGCGACCGCGATCCCGTGCTCACGATCATCGCCTTTTTCAAGTTCTGCAAGGCACTGGTGCTGATCGTCATCGGGCTGGGCGCGCTGCAGCTGGTGCGCCCCGAGGTACGCGAACAGGCGCGTGAGCTCTTCGAAGCGCTGGGCCAGACCATCGACGTCGTGCCGGTGCTGCGCCTGCTGCGGGGCATCGGCGCGCTTGCCCCCAAGTCGCTGCGCCTGGTCGGCGCGGGAGCCTTTTTGTACGCGGCGCTCTTCCTCACCGAAGGCACCGGCCTCTGGCTGCAGAAACGCTGGGCCGAATACCTCACCGTCGTCGCGACAGCGTCATTCATTCCGTTCGAGATTTTTGAGCTGACGCGGAAGCTCTCATTTCCGCGCGCCGGCGCACTGGTGATCAACGCCCTGGTGCTGGCCTACCTGATCTACCGGCTCAAGAACCCCACCAGCTGGCAGAAGCGCGCGCTCCACGGCTGAGCCGTCAGCGCGCGGTCTCTCTCAGCTGTCGAGCAGCACCGCGAGCGGCTCGAGTGGCTTGACGCGATCGGCGATCACCTTGATGAGCACAGTCAGCGGGACGGCCAGCACGGCGCCCGTGATTCCCCACACCCAGCCCCAGAAGAGCAGCCCCACGAAGATCGCCACGGCATTGAGCGGCAGGCGGTGCCCCAGCAGCATCGGTGAGATCACGTTCCCTTCGAGAATCGAGATCACGAAGAAGCCGCCCATCGCGATCAGCACCTCGTGGGTGGTGTCAAACGTTACCAGCGATGCCACGCCGATAATGATCAGCATCACCAGCGAACCCAGGTACGGAATGAAGTTGAGCACTCCCGCCATCACGCCCCAGAGGGCAGGATTGGGTAACCCGACCAGTTTCAATAATCCCCAGGTTGCGATGCCCAGTCCGAGGCGAATCATCGCGCTGGTGGAGAGATAGCGCGACATCTGCGCCTGCATGTCGCGCAGCCCGTCGATCATCTGCCGCCGGTGACGTTCGGGCATGATGTCGCCGAGTTTTTCGCTGAAGCGATCACCGGTCGCCAGCAGGAAGAAGGTCAGGAACATGACCGTCGACACCGCACCGAAGAAGCCGAACGTCGTCCCCGGGAGCGTCGACAGCAGTCCGGCCCGCGTAACCTCGACCTTGGTCACCTTGTTCTTGGCCGAATCCGATGCGGTGCTGGTGGCGTCCTGCACCTTGGCGACATTGCGCTGCAGGTTGTAGAGCGGTGCGGTGAGTTTGCGAATCTTGTCCTGCGCCTGTCCGATCGTTTCCGGGGCGCGGGAAACCCAGGCAGCGGCGGGACGCGTCAGTGTCACCACCGATCCCGCCAGCACGACGAGCAGACCCAGGATCACCAGGGCCGCCGCCGCCCCCGCTGGCAAGCCGCGCCTGCTGAGCCAGCGCACCAGCGGGGCCAGCAACAACGCGAGCAGCGCCGACGCCATCACCGGGAGGAAAAAGGCGCTGGCGAGCCGCAGCGCAGCAATGAGCAGGATCAGGAACGATCCCGCCGCGAACCAGCGCTCGGGGTGCGCCAGTGTGCGCTCGCGCATACTGCGCGCTCCTGCTGGTCGGACGCTTACCGCCATGATCTGCTCCAGTTGTGTGGAACCCGGTGCACACGCCACCACGGGTTGTTCGTTGCTAGGACGTCCAAGCCGCCACTGCAGCCACCGCACTCAATCGCGCGGAACGATCGTGAGCGTCAGTCCTCGGCGGCAGCTGTCGCACATCCGCTCCTGCGGCTCCAGCGACGTGTAGCCGAGCCCGCCGCCGACCCGGTTGGTGGCGCCGCATTTCGGGCAGGCAACCTTCACCGGGTGCAGCCTGCCGATCTTGGTCATTTGCCGGACCGAAGCGACCACACCTGTGAGCAGCAGCAGCGGGATGCCCAGCAGGTGGATGATCGGGATCGGAATCAGCGTCGCGGCAAGCAACACCGCGATTCCCATGACGACGGCGCTTCGCAGCACGCGTTGCGGGCGGCTGAAGTCGGTCACGATCCCGGCGACGCTCACCGGATTCACCCCGGTCGCAGACAGGGACACGGTTACCGGGCGGTCAGGCATCGACCATCTCTCCTTGCGTGGTGGTGCCGCGGAAGAACACGACGATCGCGGCGATCCAGAGCGGCAAGTCGCCGATCACCTTCATGCTCAACCCCGCAAGCTTGAGATCGTCGTTCGCGGTGAAGTGCGGGAAGACCCGCGGCGCGAGTTCGTAGAGGCGATAGAGCGGCCAGTCGGTGAAGACCATCATCATCGCTGGAATGGTGGGTCCGATCGTGGCCACGAAGATGTAACCGATGGTGCCGAAAGTTCCGAGCGACGCAATCTTCCGCGGCGCGAGGATCGGCCACCAGAGCATCACGCCCGCCAGCAACCACGACGAATCGATGGCGAATGACCCGGCCTGCGTCAGCATCGCGTTGTCGACGACGCCGGGAAAGTGCGACGTGATCACGATCGAGTTGTAGATGAGGAGCGCGGGCAGCGGCCGCGCCAGTCGGAGCAGTGTCCGCAGGCGGCGTGATCCATCGGGCGCCAAGGCATGCCAACCACCCGCCGGGATGCTGCGAATGAGACACGGACCCACCGCGAGCGTCAGCAGCAGGAATTGCAGCGTGTGCACACTGGCGAGGTAACCGGCGCCCAGCTTGCCGACCGGCCAGTCGAGCGTGAACAAGAGGATCAACCAGGCGGCGAGAAACCAGCGCCACGGGAGATCGGACCATCGCTGCACCCGCGCGAGTCGCCACCACGCCGCCGCCAGGAGCAGCAGCAGCAGGTCGACGCCCGGATACCACTGCCACGCCCACGTCCACGGTCGTCCGGTTGCCGAACACCACCATTGCATCCCGGCAAAGTAAAAGAATGCGCGGGCGCCGCTCGTGGCGCCCGCTACGGCTCAGTGATCGCCGTAGGCCACCAGCAGCGGGAGATCGTGCGCCCAGTCCTTCTGCCGCGTGCCAAAGGGATATTCGACCCGGCCGACCCCGTCACGCGTGTAGGCGATCACCGGCGTCAGATGCCCGATGGTATACTCGCCCGTTGCGGCGCCCACGACCGCCCCTGTGCTCGGCAACTTCACTTCGCGCTGCGCCGCGGCAATATCGCCGGGGGCCGCGGTCAGGCCGATGAAATCGGGGTCGAAGCCGTGGACCCAGGCGTCGAGCACCGGCAGGGAATCCCGCTGGGGGTCTATGGTAACGAATACTACAGTGACCTGGCGCTGGATCTCTTCCGGCATCTTGTCGAGGACAGCCGCGAGATTGGCAAGGTGCACCGGACAGACATCGGGACAGTGACTGTAGCCGAAGAAGACCAGCGCAACCTTGCCGGCGGTTGCCGAATCGAAGCGGAACGGATGCCCGCGCGAGTCGGTGAAGTGCTGGCTCGGAAGCGGGAGCGGAGCGGAGAGCTCGGTGCCGATGAAGCCGTGACGCGACAGTGCACCGTCCTTCTGCCCACCGCATCCGATCGATGCGGCGAGCAGCAGGACGACAACGTGCTTCACTTCGGCGGGTTGACCGTGAAGGCGTACGCGCTGCGCGCGACGTGCCCATCGGCGGCCGCGGTGCGCCAGCGGACGATGTACTTGCCGGCGGCGAGCACCTGCGGAATCTTCGCCTCGATCGTCGCGGGATCCTTGGTCGCCGTGACCACCAGCTTGGCGACCTCGGACGAGTCGGACTTGAGGATCGAGATGCTCGACAGCCCCACCGTCACCCGTTCGGTGAAGGTCAGCGTGACGACAGCCGGCGCCTTCTCGAGCACGGCGCCCTTCGAGGGCGACGAGGTCTTGAGCTCGGTGTGGAAGAACATGACGGCGGCAAGTACGACGTTCAGTAGCACGTTCATGGCGCAGCTCCGGGTGAGAAATCGACTTCAAGTAACATAGCGGCCTATCGCGACGTTCCCCGGGGGCCGAGCGAGAAGGCGAATCCCTTCCCGATCGCCAGCACCCACCCGCCCGGAAAGCCTGGCCGCGCCCCCCGCCAAGCGATGTCGATCCGGTTGGCTTCCTGCTCCGGAGCGGCGAGCACTGGAATCCTCAGCCCGATCCCTGCATCCCACCCGCTCTGACGTCCGGAGCCCGCGTACCACGCGCCGCCAAGGTCGGCAAAGGCGGCGAGCCCTACGCCCACGATCTTCAGCACCGACGGAAAGAGGGCATAGCGATAGTCGGCCGAGAGGAAATACTCGCGGTCGCCGCTGAACGAATGCTGCGCGAACGCGCGCGGCCCCGAGCCCAGTCCCAGGTCGAACTCCGTGCCGGGCACCGGGTTGCGGAGCGCCCCGCCTTCGGCGTGCAGTACCAGCTGGTGGCGAGGAATGGGCATCAGCGCCAGGGTCGTCGACGCCAGCACCGAACCCGAGTCGAGCCCGTTCCGCCCGTACAGGCCGTTGGCACCGATGTCGGCATAGCCGAATCCGCCGCGAAAGCGATACCCCGTGTGCACTCCCACGCCCGGGGCGACGCCGCTGTTGCCCTCGTCGTAACCGAGTACCGCCGGCGCAGCAAAGAGCGAGAGCCGCACCACCGTGCTGAGATCGACGTCCTCGGGCCGGTTGAACGACTGGAAGCCACGCACCACGGTGTGATGGTCCCGCAGGTTCGATTCGATGTACGTGCCGATCGCGCCAGTAATTGAGGTGGTCGGAATGCCTGCCAGTGCTGTCACCGCTTCGGTCGCGTAATCGTCGCGGCGGATCTGCCCGACCAGGCCCACGCGCACGTACCGTCCGCGTTCGGCCACGATGGCGCGCGCGACATCGAGTCGCCCGAGCACGTAGCGATTTTCCAGGGTATCGCTCGCCGGGCCGGGGCCGGTGCGATGCAGCAGGATGCGCTGTCGCGAGTCGGCGAAGTACGCGGTCATGCCCAGGCGCTGCAACGTCGAATACCAGGGACGGATCAACACCGCACCGATCGCCTTGCCGTCGGAGCGATCGGAGAGCGTCAGCGTGCCGCCGATGGTGCCGGCGATGATCCGGTCGCGATGAAATCCGAGCCCGTAGGTCTCGCGGTCGGGGTCGTGCTGGAAGACGAACGACGCCTGGGTAATGGTGCCGAGGAAATTCCGTTCGAGCGCGCCGATGGTGTACGCCGCCGAGCCGCCGGAACTGCGGAAGCGCAAGTCGAGATTTGTCGTCCACGCATCCCGCGTGTGCACGCCAACGACCACGCCGGAATCGGTGCGGACGGTATCGATATCGACGAAGGCAAAGACGCCGAGCGCGCGAAGGTTCCGCGCCGTCTGCGCCGCGCTCAGCGAGTCGTAGCGTTCGCCGGGGCGAAAGAGGAATTCGCGCCGGATGAACGGTTCGCGCGTGGGGATATGAAGGGAGTTGGTGATCCGCGGCAGCAGGCCGTGATCAGTTGAATCGAAGATGTTGCGGTGGTCGACGCGGATTCCGGCGATGCGTACCGTGTCACGGGACCGGATCTGGGCAGCAAGCGGGATGGCACCGACAGCCGACAGCAGCATCACCACGAGCGCGATCCGCAAACGCAGGATCGCGGGCACTGCGCCGCGGGTCAGCTGAGGCTCTCGAGCAGTCTCCACAGCTCCAGCGGGGAGAACTCGGCGAACCGCGCCTTGACGTCTGGCACGGTCCATTCGCGGAAGATCCACGCCGAGGAGCGACGGATTTCACCGGCCACGAAATGGACTCGGCCGGCGCTGATCGGGCCATCCTGCCGGGTCTCGAGATGCACCGACCACGTCGTCCCGCCACGGGCGAGATCGCCCATGTGGTCGGCGCTGGAGAGGTCGATCGTATCGGGTGACGGAGAGGTCATGGCAGGCCCCAAAGGATTCTCAAGGGTAGTGGAAGCTCACGGCTGGCGCCAGCGGTGGACGGCTATATTGGGCCTCCCGAGCCGCCCGGGCTCGGGTCTCGAATCGGAGCGAAGGTGACCGCGACTTCTCCTGCAACCTGCCCGCGCTGCGGTGCTGCTGCCAGCGGCAACTTCTGCGCGGCCTGCGGCGCGTCGCTCGGAGCGACAACCTGCGTGGCCTGCGCGACTCCCATCGCGCCCGGTGCCGCCTTCTGTCACAAGTGCGGCGCGGCGGTGAGCGGCGCATCACCCGCTGGTCCGCTGCGCGGCGGTAGCGCAGCGCCGTATCGGCGCCGATCGTCGCGTGACACGATCCCCTGGATTGTTGCCGCCGTCCTCACCGTGATCACCATCGCGTCGGTGGCGTATGCCGCCACCCGCCGCAACACTCCGAGCGTGCCGTCGATGGCCAACGCGGGAAACTCCGCCAGCACCGACCCGGCGAACACCAGTGCCGCCACGGTCCGGGCGCCCAACATCGACAGCCTCTCGCCCAGGGAACGCTTCATCCGCCTTGAAGCGCGCATCGACCAGATGCTGGAGAAGGGAGACACCACGCGTATCGCCTTCTTCATGGAGATGGCGCTGCAGGCGTACACGATGCTGCCGCCCGCCGATCGCGACATCGACGCGCGCTATCATGCGGCGATGCTGCAGGCGCAGATCGGCATGTTCGACAACGCCCGCGCACTGGCCGACACCATCATGACCGCGTCACCCGACAATCTCTTCGGGTATTACATCCGCGCTACCGTGGCCGAGTTCGCCGGCGACTCGTCGCAGGCGAAAGCGTCGCGCGCCGCGTTCCGAGCCCACTACGACGCCGAACTCAAGAAGAACCGACCGGAATACGCCGAGCATCGCCCCTTCCTCGAGCAGTTCCGCAACGGTGATGGAGCGAAGTGATGACCACCACGATCCGTGTCGCGCACAGCCCTGATTCCGACGATGCGTTCATGTTCTACGCTCTCGCCGAAGGCAAGATCGACACCGGCGACCTGCGCTACGTGCACGAACTCTCCGATATCGAGTCGCTCAATCAGCGCGCCCGGCGCAAGGAACTCGACATCTCGGCGGTGTCGATCCACGCGTATGCCTACATCGCCGATGACTACGCGCTGCTCGCCAGCGGCTCGTCGATGGGTGACGGCTACGGGCCACGGCTGGTGGGAAAGACGGCAGCACCTGCCGACGCGCGCGCGGCGGCGAAGGGAAAGAAGATCGCCGTCCCGGGATTGCTGACCACGGCCTACCTGGCACTCAGGTTGTGGCAGCCGGATTTCGAGCCGATGGTGGTGCCGTTCGACCAGATCGAGGAAGCCGTTCACCGCGGCGACGCCGAACTGGGATTGCTGATCCACGAGGGACAGCTCACCTACGCCGACGACGGCCTCAAGCTCTGGGTTGATATGGGCGAGTGGTGGCTCAGCGAGACCGGTCTTCCGCTTCCGCTCGGCGGCAACGTCGTCCGCCGCGACCTTGGCCACGACGTGATCGAGCAAGTGGGGCGAGATCTTCGCGCCAGCATTGTCTACTCGCTCGAACACCGGCAGGCTGCACTCGACCATGCGCGGCAGTTCAACCGCGGCATCTCGGATGAGCGCACCGACACGTTCGTCGGGATGTACGTCAATCAGTGGACGGTCGACTATGGCGTGCGCGGACGGAGCGCCGTGCAACTGCTGCTCGACCGCGCGGCCGAGGCGAAGATCATTCCGAAGCGCGTGGTGGTGGATTTCGTGGGCTGAAAGCAGCGCCCTGAACTACGATCCCGCACCGTTGCAACAACCCAGAACGGGGCGGCGACATCGTCGCCTCCCCGTTCTGGGTTGTTGCCCAGCGATGAGGCGCCGCCATAC
>JBEPVV010000030.1:0-9578 GCA_041690795.1 Gemmatimonadota bacterium
CAGAAGCTGGGCGGCCTGCAGATCGAGGGCGCGATCGACGGGGATACCGTGGGCGCGCTGGTCGGCGTGCGTTTCGGTGAGACCGTCGACGACTGGCGCGATGCCGTGCTGCGCGACGACGCGCGACAGGCACTGCTGTTGGTGCCGCGCCTGCTCGAGACCACCGGCATTTCCGGCGTCAAGATGGTGACACTGCTCGGAACTTCGCTGCTGGCCATGCGCTGGACGCGCGCCACCGCCGAGCGGTTCAAGGTTCGCGATGCCGCGCTCGCACGGCGCGTCAAGCAGGATCTGCTGTTCAAGGTCCGGCCCGGGATCGGCAGTTACGATCCGTTCACCCGCGTCGCCTCCGAAAACGTGGGCCGCTGGTCGCTGCCACGCCTCAGCACTGCCCTCGCGGCCACACTCCTCGCCGATATTGCGCTCAAGAACACGACCATCTCCGATGAAGGCGGGATTGTGACCGACCTCGTGCTCACGCTCGCGGCCTCGCGCATCCGGAAGGCCGCGTGAAGATCCGCATCGCTGTTGCCACCGTCGCCGCCGCGCTGGCTGTCTGTTGCGCATCCGCCCTGTCGGCGCAGGTCGCGCTCCCGCCAACCTCGCCGCGCTTTCAGGAGATCGCGCGGTTGGCGCAGGAAGGCTACGGCGATTCGGCCCGCACCCTCATTGCCGGAGTGATCAGTCGCACGGCGCCCGCCGACCCCGCCTACGCCGAAGCGCTGTACACCGCGGGCACGGTCGCCCGCACCGGCGACGAGATGCGAACCTGGTTCCGGCGCGTCGTCGTCGAATATCCCACATCGGCGTGGGCCGACAAGGCGCAACTGCGTCTGGCGCAACTCGCCTTCGGCAACGGCGACATGAGCGACGTCGTCATTCGCGTATCGCGTCTCTTCGCCGACTATCCCGACTCGCCGGTGATTCCCACGGCGGCGCTCTGGGGCGCGCGCGCAGCGTTCGAGCAGCAGAAGATGCAGCTCGCCTGCGACTGGTTGACCCGCGGTATCGCTGCCGCCGGCGACGATCTCGAGCTCCGTAACCAGTTGCAGTTCACCAAGCAGCGTTGCAACGTCGGCGATGGAGTTCGCCTCTCGCCGCCGGTCGCTGAGTCTCTGCGCGCAGGTCCGCCGCCGCAAACCCCGGTGGATACGCCGGCCCAGCGACCACCGTCCGCAACGCCTCCGGTCAAGCCCGCCGGTGGCACGACGGCGTCTCCGTGGCGCATTCAGGTGGCGGCCATCGCCGACCAGGTTGTGATCCGGCGCTTGATCCAGAAGATCGAGGCGGCTGGCTTCACAGCTTATCGCGTCCCGGGACCTCGCGGTCTCACCAAGGTGCAGGCAGGCCCGTTCGCGTCGCGCGCCGCCGCCGCCGCGAAGCTCGCCCGGTTGAAGTCAGCCGTCAGCGGATCGGCATTCGTGACCGCGACTCCCTGACCCCTTGGCCGAACCGACTCCGCTGCTTGCCCAGTACCGCGACATCAAGTCGCGGCACGCGAACGCCATCCTCTTTTTCCGGATGGGCGATTTCTACGAGATGTTCTACGAGGATGCGCGCACCGCGGCGCGTGCGCTGAACATCACGCTCACCGCGCGCGGCGACGGGGTGCCGCTCGCCGGCGTACCCGTGAAGGCCGCCGCGGGATATCTCCGCCAGTTCATCGCCCAGGGATACCGCGTCGCGATCTGCGAGCAGATCGAGGATCCGCGGCTTGCCAAGGGCATCGTCAAGCGCGCGGTCGTCGAGACTATCACTCCCGGCGCGTTCCTTGACGAGGACTGGACACCGGGCGCCCGCAACAACTGGCTGGTCGCCCTCTACCCGCATGACACCGGTGTCGGCCTCGCCGCGATCGACCTGTCCACCGGGGAGTTTTTCCTCGAGCTGATCGATTCCGAGGGCGTGCCCGAGGCAATCAGCCGGCTCGCGCCCGCCGAAGTCGTCCATCCGGGCGACGTCGCCATCGCGCTCGATGAAGCCATTCTCGCCACGCCCCGCGAGCGATGGGAGTTCGACGTCGATCTCGCCACCGAGGAACTCGCACGGCGTCTCAACATCGCGTCGCTCGACGGTCTTGGCCTCTCGGCCACCGACGCCCCGTGCGTTGCCGCCGCCGGAGCGCTACTGCGCTATATCCTCGAACTGCAGCCTCAGGGAATGCCGCACCTCGGTCGTCCTCAGCTGCGGCGGAACGACGAGCTCTGCTGGCTCGACGAGATGACGCGCCGCAATCTCGAGCTGGTCGAGCCGCTGCGCGCCGGCGCCAAGGGCGTCACCCTGCTCGAGACGCTCGACCGCAGCGTGACGCCGATGGGTGCGCGTTTGCTGCGCCAGTGGGCGCTGTCGCCGCTACGCGACCCACAACGCATCGGCGCTCGGCTCGACGCCGTGCAGGTGCTCACTGACGCCGGCCGGCTGCGCACCGAACTGCGCAGCGCGCTCGACGGCGTTCGCGACATCGAGCGTCTCGCCGCACGGGCAGCCGCCGGCCGCGCCAATCCGCGCGAACTGGGGGCGCTGCGCGATTCGCTCCTTCGCCTCCCTCGCGTGCACGAACACCTGGGCGATCTCGCTGCCATCGCGCTCCCATCCAACGACGGCAAACCGGCGGCACTGCTCACGCAGGCCGCCGCCAACTTCGACCCGATGGTCGATCTGGCCGGCGCACTTGATGGTGCCCTCGTCGCCCGGCCGCCGCTGTCGCTGGCAGATGGCGATGTCATCGCAACCGGCGCCGATCCCGAACTCGACGAGTTGCGCAACCTGCGCGACAATGGCAAACAGTCGCTCGCCGGCATCCAGCAACGCGAGCGCGAACGCACCGGCATCCAGTCGCTCAAGGTCGGATACAACAAGGTCTTCGGCTATTACATCGAGGTGACGCACACCAACGCGTCGGCCGTCCCGTCGGACTACGAGCGACGCCAGACGTTGAGCAACGCCGAACGCTATGTCACCCCCGAACTCAAGGACTACGAGGCTCGCGTGCTCGGCGCTGAAGAACGGATCGCCGAACGCGAGGCCACCCTCTTTGCCGCGCTGCGCGATGTCGTGGGCGCCGCCATCACCCGCGCGCAGGAGACCGCGCGCGTCATCGCGCGCATCGACGTGCTCGCGGCACTCGCCGACGTCGGCGTGGCGCAGCAGTATGTCCGACCGGTGATGCACAGCGGCTTCGAACTCACGCTCACCGGCTCGCGGCATCCTGTCATCGAGCGGATGATGCCGCGCGAGCGCTTCGTGCCCAACGACGTCCACTTCGACCTCGCGTCGCGCGTGCTGCTGGTGACCGGGCCCAACATGGCCGGCAAGAGCACCATCCTGCGACAGATCGGGCTCTGTGTGCTGATGGCGCAGATGGGTTCCTTCGTCCCCGCCGTCACCGCGCGCATCGGTGTCGTGGATCGCCTCTTCACCCGCGTCGGCGCCAGCGACAATCTGGCGCGTGGCCAATCGACCTTCATGGTCGAGATGAGCGAGACCAGCGCGATCCTGCACAACGCGACCGATCGCTCCCTGGTGCTCCTCGACGAAATCGGTCGCGGCACCAGCACGTATGACGGCGTCGCCATCGCGTGGGCCGTCACCGAACACCTGCACGACCGGGTCGGCTGCCGCACCATGTTCGCCACCCACTATCACGAGTTGATGCAGCTGCCCGAGAAACTGGCTCACGCTCGCAACTTCAACGTCGCGGTCCGGGAGAGTGGCAGCGGCATCGTCTTTCTGCACCGGCTGGAGCCAGGCGGCACCGATCGTTCGTACGGCATACACGTGGCGGAGCTCGCCGGCCTTCCCGCTGCAGTGGTGCACCGTGCGATCGAAGTGTTGCGCACGCTCGAGTCTGACCACCGCGTCGTGCCGGGCACACCGCCTCGTGATCCCGATCCGCTGCAGCCATCGCTCTTCGGTAACCAGCCTCCGTTGATCGTAATCCCGGGTGACCCCGATCCCCGGCGCCCGCGCGATCTCTCGAGCGCCGAACAGCGAGCAGTGCGCCTCTCGATCCATCTGCGCGAGCTCGATCCGGACACGATGACGCCAATTCAGGCACTGCAGGAACTGGCCCGCATTCGCGACGAACTCGAGGCCGCCGACACCGACACCTGAAGGCCGGGATGCATGTAGCTTCCCGGGGGTGCGCACTTCTGCCCTGCTCTGCACCGTCGCCATGGTCAGCGCCTGTCATCGCTCGGCGAAGCCGACAGCGGACGTGGTACCGCCGACGCTGATCTCCGGCCAGTCCTCGATCCCCTATCCGCCAGATCTGTTCGCGCGTCATATCGAGGGTGAAGTCCTGCTCTATCTCTTCATCGATTCCAGCGGCACCGTCGTCCGCGACTCCGTGCGCGTCGCGCGCTCGAGCGGTCAGGCCAGCTTCGATGCGGCAGCGCTTGAAGCCGCAACCCGGCTACATTTTTCGCCCGCCCGGCGCGGCCCAGCCGCGTTCGGCGCCCCGATCCAGATTCCGATCCGGTTTACCCGACCGGATTCCATCCAGAACGCCCGAGCTCATCCGTGACGCCGCCGCATTCCCGCCCGTACGATTCCGTGCTCGATACCATCGGGTGGACGCCGATGATCCGCTTGTCGCGCCTCGGCCGACCGACGCGGACACCGGTTTTTGGCAAGGCGGAATACGCCAATCCGGGCGGATCGGTGAAGGACCGGATCGGGCTCGCCATCATCGAAGGCGCCGAACGGTCGGGCGAGCTCAAGCCAGGCGGGATCATCGTCGAGGGAACCAGCGGCAACACCGGCGTCGGACTGGCAATCGCCGCGGCAATCCGTGGCTATCGCTGCATCTTCACGATGCCCGACAAGATGAGCCAGGAGAAGGTACGCCTCCTCAAGGCGTACGGGGCCGAAGTCGTGATCACGCCGACTGCCGTGCCGCCCGACCATCCCGAGAGTTATGTCATGAAGGCGAAGCAGATTGTCCACGATACGCCGGGTGCCGTGCTCGCCAACCAGTTCTACAACCAGATCAACCCCGAGACACACTATGCCACCACCGGCCCTGAAGTCTGGGAACAGACCAGTGGCAAGGTGACCCATTTCGTTGCCGGGGCGGGCACCGGGGGCACCGTCAGCGGCGTCGGAAAATTTCTGAAGGAGAAGAATCCGGCTATCCGCATCCTCTGCAGTGATCCAGCCGGCTCCCTGTACGCCGGGTATCACCGCACCCACGAAATGGGCACCGACGGCGCGCCCTACAAGGTCGAGGGGATCGGCGGCGACAAGGTTCCGTCGACCGTGTGGTGGGATCTCATCGACGAATTCCGCAGCGTCTCCGACAAGGACGCGATGACGATGGCACGGCGGCTCGCGCGTGAAGAGGGGATTCTCGCCGGCGGCTCAAGCGGTGCCAACCTCTGCGTCGCGTTGCAACTGGCCCACGAAGTCGACGACCCCGACGCATGTATCGTCGCCGTGCTCGCCGATACGGGCGAACGGTATCTGTCGAAGGTCTTCAACGATGCCTGGCTGCAGGAAAACCAGCTGCTCGATGCACCCCGTCCCACCGTCGCCGATCTCCTCAAGCGCCGCCCCGGCGGGGCACCGCCCCTCGTGCAGGTCGCACCCGCCGCGCAGGTCCGACAGGCGCTCAACCTCATGAGCACCTTTGGCGTCTCTCAGGTCCCGGTCATCGAGAACGGACGCTGCATCGGCGGTCTCGTCGATGCCACCCTCATGACGGCCGCGATCGAACAACCCACCCTGCTCGACCGCGCCGTGCGCGACGTGATGGAAGCACCGTTCCCCGCCGTCGAGAGTTCGCTTACCCTCGATCGCCTCGCGCCCATGCTCACGCGCGAAGTGCCCGCCGCCATGGTCACCGAAAATGGAACGCTGGTCGGAATCGTCTCGCGCTACGATGTCCTCCAGCTGATGATCGGACGGTAGGCCAGCCCTTGCTGCGCGCGCAGCGCACCTCCGCCATCTTACTCCGATGAAGATCTGCGTCCTGACCGGCGGCTCCTCGTCGGAGCGCGAAGTCGCCTTCGCATCGGCAACACAAATCGTGACCGCGTTGCGAGCGCGCGGCCATCTCGTGACCGTCGCCGACACCACGTCCGGCATCCTTGACCCGACCGCCGAAACACGTCTGCTCACCAGCGGCGTCCGCACTGCCCCCACACTCCCGGACCTCGACCTCCTCGTCGCCCGCGAACGCAACGTCCTCCTCGGTGGCCTGCTCACCACGCCTGCCATCCGCGACGCGGATGTCGTCTTCCTCGCACTCCACGGCGGTCGCGGTGAGGACGGGACGATCCAGAACCTCCTTGAACTCGCCGGTGTTCGGTATACCGGTGCCGGTCCACTCGGCAGCGGCATTGCACTTGACAAGGACGTCTCGAAACGGCTCTTCCTCGAAGCCGAAGTCCCGACCGCCGCGTGGATCATGGCACCGGTCACCGTCGCGGAGGTCGATCTCGACCTCGACTGGCCGGTCGTCGTCAAGCCGGCGCGCGAGGGGTCGACCGTGGGGCTGTCAGTCGTGCACGAGGCGTCCGGTCTTGCTGCGGCACTGGAGCTCGCGGCCCGGCATGACCCGCAGGTCATGGTCGAGGCGTTCGTCCCCGGCCGCGAGCTCACGGTCGGTATTCTTGGTGAGCGCGCCCTCGCGGTGGGTGAAATCATCCCGCGACACGAGCTGTTCGACTATGAATGCAAGTACACCCCCGGGATGTCGCAGGAGATCTTCCCCGCCCAGATTCCCGGCGGCATCGCGGCCGAGGCCCGCGAAATCGCGCTCCGGGCGCATCAGGCCCTCAACTTGCGGGGATATTCGCGGGTGGATTTCCGGCTGACGGCCGAAGGTGGCCTTTTCTGCCTTGAGGTGAATACGCTTCCGGGAATGACGGCAACCTCCCTGATGCCGCAGTCGGCGGCAGCAACGGGCATCGACTTCGAAACGCTGTGCGAAACGATCTGCACTCTGGCACTCGAGGATTGAACCGAACGTGGTGAACGAATCATCGTCTGCACGCATCACACCCTGGGTCGGACGCCTGTTGGCGGCCAACGCAGTCGTGCTGCTGTTGCAGGAAACGATTTTCACGTCGGGCTATCTGTCACAGCTGCTCAGCTTCGATCCTGCGCTGGTCATCCGCCGTCCATGGACGCTGCTCACGTACATGTTCATCCACGCGGGCGTCTTTCACCTCGCCGGTAACGCGCTGGCGCTCTTCGTCTTCGGGCCAGCGGTCGAACGACGCCTCGGAAGTCGCGGTTTTCTGGTCTATTACCTGTATTGCGGTATCGGTGCGGCCGTGTTCACCGTCATGTTGCGCTCCCTCGGCGTGGCCGTCGACCCATTTGTGGGCGCGTCGGGAGCGATTCTCGGTGTCATGCTGGCCTTCGCGCGCATGCTGCCGGAAACTCCGCTGATGCTGCTCCTCGTCCCGGTGCCGATCAAGGCGAAGTGGATGGTGCCGATGCTCGCCGCGTTCGACCTGGCAGGCCTGGTCTTCCAGTTCAACGACGGCATCGCCCACAGTGCACATATCGGCGGGCTGCTGGCGGGGATTCTCTACTTCGTGCTTCGCGGCATCGCGCGGCCGCCCGATCCGATGCCGCTGGCGTCGATGCGGCCGCGCGTGCCAGTTGCCGCACGCGGCGGCGGAGGCGGCGTACTCCAGCGCGAGATCACGCCGCGAAGCGAGCCGTCGTCGCAGGCCGCGCACGCGCCGCATCATGCGGGCGATGATGAGGCGGTCGAGATCGATCGCGTCCTCGACAAGATCAGCGCCACCGGCATCGCCTCCCTCACGGCCGATGAACGCCGGTTTCTTGATACCGTCGCCCGGCGGCGGCGCGACCTCCCGCACTGACCTCATGCTCGTCGACCTCGTCTCGCCGTGGTTTGCCGCGGTCGAGGCGACCGGGTCCGACGCCGCCCGCGCCGCGTTCCGTCTCCGCCACCAGCAGTTGCTCGAATCGCTCCGTCAGCAGCGGACTCCACTCTCCGCTGCGCTGCCGCTCGCCGACCAACCAGCTACCCTGAAATCGCTGGCGCGCAGGGCCTCGGACCCCGCGCTCCAGCAGGCGCTGCGCGCGGCACTCACCCGCATGCACGACCTTGGCGCCGACCGGTGCCGGGAGCTGGTGATGTTGGCCGGGGACGGACGCGGCGACGCGATCGAAGCCGTTCCGTGGCCCGCGGCCGTCGCCGCGCTCTTCCTCGATTGCGCCGGCGATGATGAAGCGATGGTGATCGAATTTGCCCGTGCCGCAACGGTCATTACGCGCTGGTGCGCCGCGGATTCCGCCAGCGCAGTTCGCCAACATGCCGCAACCGGGTGGAATCGCTTGCAGCTGCAGCGCGACGTGGAACTTCGGGAATGGATCTGCGCGGAAGGCCTGGGCGTGCACCTGGTGCAGCAACTGCTTCCCTCGCTTCCCGCGCATCGCGCGGTGGGAGTATCGCGCGGGGCGCTTAGCGCGCTGCGGCGGCGCGAGAAGTCGTTGCACGCGCTGCTCGACGCCGACCTCGATCAGCGCGGCCTGGGACTCGCCTTGCGATGGCTGACCCCTGCCGCGCCCGCGGGACAGCGCACGGTGTCGGGGGTTGTCATCCCGCCGATGGCGGGACGGTATCTCGGCTGGAGAATGCTGGCCGCTCGCGTGGGGCGCACCGGCCTGCGCGAGGCGATCAGGATGGAGGCGTAAAAACGCCGCGGGCGCAACAGCAATGCGCCCGCGACTTCTATTTCTTCCGGACCGACACCACCGGTGCAGCCATCTTTCCCTGCATCTGCATCCGCTCCTTCATCACCAGCCACTGCTGCGGGATCGACGCCAGGTTCTGGATCGTGTAGTACAGGTTCAATCCGGCCGCGAAGCGCGCGAAAAACACCAGCATCATCCCCGGCATCATCCACGTCATCAACTTCGTCTGCGGATTGGGCGGCAGCCCCATCTGTCCGATTTTCGAGACCGCGAACATCGACACCGCCATCAGCACCGGAATCAGGTAGAGCGGATCGGCGCGCGCGAGATCCGGCATCCACAGAAAATGCACGCCGCGCACTTCGATCGTGTACGCCAGAACGAAGAACACCGCCACCAGCACCGGATAGGGAAGCAGCATCGGCCAGCAGCCCCCGAAGGGATTGACCTTGTGCTCCTTGTAAAGCTTGAACGTTTCCTGCTGCAGCTGCTGCGGATTGTCCTTGTATCGAGCCTGCAACGCGGTGATCTGTGGCTGGACAGCCTGCATTCTCGCCATCGAACGCATTGCGATCCGGCTCAGTGGCCAGAGCAGGATTCGCACGGCCAGCCCGAACAGCACGATCACCAGACCGTAGCCGAGGCCGAGGGCGCTGTGCATCCAGACGAAGATCGCGCGGATATACACGGCGATTGGCCGGATCATCCAGCGCAGCCACGACCATCCATAGGGATTGACGTCGTCGAAGTCGCGACCCATCCGGTGCAGCCGGTCGTACTCCATCGGGCCAAGGTAGAGCGACCAGTGGAACGCGCCGCTCGCCGCCGCCGAGATCGACGCGGCGGTCTGCGCGCGAATCGGCCGGTGCAACGTGTCGGCCGGAAAGGCCTGCACGCCG
>JBEPVV010000031.1:0-9495 GCA_041690795.1 Gemmatimonadota bacterium
ACCCCGCACTGCTGCGCCTCTGGCCTGCGGGTATCCGCGAGCGAATCGCGGCCGCGGCGGACTCAATCAAGGCCGGCACCATCAAGCCGGCGGGGGCGAGCACACCGTGAAGACTGCGACGTTGCGCGAACTGCAGAGCTACCTCGACGCGTATCTGCATATCGCGGAGATCGCCGATGCACCAACGGCACTCAACGGACTGCAGGTCGAGAATGGCGGCGCCGTCACGTCGCTCGTGGCGGCGGTGGACGCGACGCAACAGACGATCGATCGCGTCGTCGCCGAATGCCCGCCTGGCACGCTGCTGATCGTGCATCATGGCCTCTTCTGGGACGGCAATGCGGCGGTCAGTGGCCGGCGGTATCGGCGTCTGAAGGCACTCCTCGACCACGATGTCGCGGTCTACAGCGCGCATATTCCGCTCGATGTGCACGCGATCGTCGGCAACAACGCGGTGCTCGCCCGCGAGCTGGGCATGCTCGACCCGGTGCCCTTCGACAGCTACCGGGGCATGCCATTCGGCGCGTCCGGCCATCTCATCATGTCGCGTGAGACGCTGGTCAGTCGATTGAGACAGCTGCTCTACACTGGCGGCCCGCTCGGCGCGGGCGGACCGGAGACCACGACCCGGGGGGGTGTGATCACCGGAGCGGCCGGCTTTCGTATTGGCGCGGCCGCGGCCGCGGGGCTCGACACGTTCATCACCGGCGAGGGAATGCATCACACGGTGTTCGATGCGCTGGAACTCGGTATCAACGTGCTCTACGCCGGCCACTATGCCACCGAGACAGTCGGCGTGAAGGCGCTGGTTGCACACGTCGCCGCCCAATTCGGTCTGCCGTGGGCCTTTCACGACCATCCAACCGGCCGATGATCCTCGACAATCGGGCGCGTTGAACTGCGATGCCGCTGACGCTGCGTGGCATCAGCAAGCGGTTCGGCAACACCGTTGCGCTCGACGACGTCACGATGCTTGCCGCGCCGGGCGAGGTCCACGCATTGCTCGGCGAGAACGGCGCCGGCAAGTCGACGCTGATGCGAATCGCCTACGGCCTGATGCGACCGGACGCAGGGACGATCGACGTCGACGGCGTGACGTCTGGGCGGGGATTTCGCTCGCCCCGGGTGGCGCTCGCGGCCGGAATCGGGATGGTGCATCAGCACTTCACCTCGATTCCGGCACTGACGGTCGCCGAAAACATCGCATTGACCGCTGGCTGGAGCGTCACGTCCCGCGCGGCAACGCTCCGCGCCGCAGCGCTGATCGACGCGTTGCATCTGCCACTTCCGGTGACTGCGGCAGCGGCCACGTTGTCGGTGCAGCTGCTTCAGCGGCTGGAAATCGTGAAGGCGCTCGCCGCGCACGCGCGGATCCTCCTCCTCGATGAACCGACGGCGTCGCTGGCGCCGCGGGAGACCACCGAGCTGCTGGCTTTTCTTCGACGTTTCGCGGATGGAGGAAATGTCGCGGTGCTGATCACCCACAAGCTCGATGACGTGCTGCGTACCGCAGATCGCGTCACCGTGCTTCGCCGGGGCAGGGTCACGTTGAGCACCGGACTCGAGGGACAGACTGCAACGTCGCTGGCACATGCAATGATGGGCGCAGCCGTACCGGTCGCCGTGCACAAGCGGGCACCGCCCGGTGCCCTTGTCGTACGGACACAGGGACTGGTGCTGGAGTCGGCCGAAGCTGAGGGGCCCGGAGTTCGTCGCGCCGGGCCCGTTTCATTCGCGCTGCATGCAGGTGAAGTGGTTGGCGTGGCTGCAATCGAAGGGAATGGGCAGCGAGAGCTGCTGCGCGGGGTCGCCGGTGTCACCGGCGTGCGGGCGATCACCGGCACTCTCGAGCGCCGGGGTGATGCTGGGTTCATCCCCGAGAATCGCACGACCGAGGGCATCATCCCGACTTTCACCCTGACAGAGAATCTGCTGCTCGGTCGCTGGCGACGGACGTCGCGATGGCTTCGCTGGGGCGTGCTGCAACGGTGCACAGAAGCGTTGATGGCGGCGCACGATGTGCGGCCGCAGGGCGCGGCCGCGCTCGCGTCGTCGCTCTCGGGCGGCAACCAGCAGAAGCTCATCTTCGCACGGGTAGTCGATGGGCGTCCCGCGATCATCGTCGCCGAGGACCCGACCCGCGGACTCGACCTGGTGGCTACCGCGGCGATACACGCACGTCTGCGAGAGTCGGCGCGCGACGGCGCAGCGGTTCTCGTGCATTCATCGGATCTGGATGAAGTGCTCGAGCTTGCCGACCGCCTGTTTATTGTCTGTCGCGGCACCGTTCGCGAGCTGCCGCCGCCGTTTACGCGCGAAGCGGCAGGGGACGCGATGCTCGGTATCGGCGGGTGACCGCGATTGGGTTGGAACCGAGCGCTCGCCGAGCGCGCCAAGTATTGCACCTGCCTGTCGCCGCGCTGCTCGGTGTTGCCACGCTGGCCGTTTTTCTCTGGATCACCGGCGTCGATGTGCCCTTGGCGCTGGGCGCGCTGTGGCGCGGCGCGTTCGGCTCCTGGTACGTTTTCACGTCGGCCACGCTGGTGCGAGCAACGCCGTTGATCGTACTGGGTCTCGCGTTCGCGATCGGCGCTCGGGGCGGTGCGCTCAACATCGGGATGGAAGGACAGTTTGCCGCCGGTGCGATGGGAGCGGCAGCGGTGGCGACGTGGATCCCGGTCGACTCGGCACCGCTGGCGGTGGCGCTGCTCCTGCTTGCCTCACTCCTTGCTGGCGCACTCTGGATCGCCGTGCCGGCAATTCTCCGAGCACGCTTTGCTGTCTCCGAAGTCATCACGACACTGCTGCTCAATTTTGTCGCGTCCGCGCTCGTGAGCTACGCGATCACCGGGCCGCTGCAGGAGCGGTCGCGGCAATACCCGCAGAGCGCCACCCTCGATGCGATGTGGCGGTTGCCGCACCTCGGCCGGGTAACGCGGCTGCACCTCGGATTCGTGATCGCACTGCTGCTGGCGGCAGTGGTGGGGGTGGTGCTCGCGCGCACGCGGTGGGGCTTTCAGCTTCGCGCCGTGGGTGCGAGTCCACGGGCGGCGGCAATCAGCGGACGAATGGACGTCGGGCGGATTGCGGCCGCAGCACTGCTGCTGTCCGGTGCGCTTGCGGGGCTCGGTGGCGGCATCGAGGTCAGCGGTGTCTCGTATGCGCTGTACCAGAACCTCTCGCCCGGCTATGGCTTCACGGCAATTGCGGTTGCGCTGCTGGCCCGGATGCGCCCGGAGCTCGTCGTGGTGACGGGCATCTTGTTCGGCGCGCTCGACGCGGGCGCGGGAGCGATGCAACGTGACGCAGGCGTGCCCTCGGTTGCGGCGTTGGTGGTGGAAGCGGTGGTAATCGTCACGATGTTGTTGACGGCGCGGAAGTCCCCGTGATCGAGGCGATCGCTGTCGCCGCCTTCGGTGCTGCGGCGGTGCGCGTAGGGACGCCGCTCGGACTCGCGGCGATCGGAGAGCTCGTTGCCGAGAAGAGTGGTGTCATCAACCTCGGGATCGAAGGCGCAATGCTGGGCGGAGCGCTGGCGGCGGCGGTTGGAGCGAGCGCCGGCGGGCCGGCCGGCGGAATCGTTGCGGCGGTGCTGACCGGGACGGGTATCGCTGCTATTTTTGCGGCGATCGCCATCGGGCGACGCGCCGATCAGATCATTACCGGAACCGCGATCACCCTCGGCGCGACCGGCGCGACCGGTCTGGTGGCGCAGCATGTGTGGGGTGTTGGTGGGGCGGGGCTCAGCGTGCCAACGCTTGCGCCACTCAACATTCCGGGGCTCGCCGACATTCCATTCATTGGTCCGGCCTTCTTTCGGCAGTCGGCGCTGACCTATGCCTGCTACCTCCTGATACCGATGGTGTCGGCAGCGTTGTACCACACCCGGTCGGGGTTGCGTCTTCGCGCGAGCGGCGAGTCTCCCGACGCAGCGCGAGCAGCAGGTGTCAACGTCGCTGTCGTACGTGCTGCAGCAACCATCTTCGGTGGCGCCTGTGCCGGTCTCGGCGGTGCGTCACTGGTGCTGGCGCAAGTGGGCACCTTCACGGAGCGGATGACCGCGGGTCGCGGTTTCATCGCGATCGCTGTTGTCGCGCTCGGGCGATGGCATCCCTGGGGCGCGGCCGCGGCCGCACTCCTCTTCGGCGCCGCTACGGAGCTGCAGTACGCATCGCAGGCCGCGGGAAGCGCGATTCCCTACCAGCTGTTCATTGCGTTTCCCTACCTTCTGGCACTGCTCGCCTTCGCGGTGTCGCGGCGCGGCGAGCGCGGACCGGCAGGACTTGGCCAACCGCATTGAGTCTGGACCGAACGCTGTCGAGGCGTAATCCTTGAGGAGGTCACACGGGTGAAACAGCCTTGTGAAGCGCGCACGCGGCGTGTTACGTATCCGGGACCCGCTACGGGTTCGAGGAACTGAAATGGTCTACATCATCATCATCGGGTTCATTGTCGGTGCGGTCGCGCGGTTCCTGCTTCCAGGAAAGAATCCGGCCGGCTGCATTCTCACCACGCTGCTGGGCGTCGCCGGATCATGGCTGGGGTCCGAGCTCTTCCGTTCGATGGGGATGAGCCGGCCGGCAGGGTTCATCGGCTCGGTAATCGGGGCTCTGCTGATCCTCGCGATTCTGCGCTTCATCGGCGATCGGAAATCGTGATGCGTGCCGCGCTCGTGGCAGCGCTGGCTGTCGGCAGCTTCACTCCGCTCGCCGCGCAGGCCAACTCGGTCGACAGTATCGCCTCGACATTACGCGGCTGGGTCGCCGGGCACCATCTGGTTGGCATCGCCGCCGGCTGGATCGACAGCACCGGCACCCAACACGTTGTCGCCGGCACCACGCGGAGCAATAACGGTGTGGCGATCGATGAGAACACGACGTTCGAGATCGGCTCGATCACCAAGGCGTTTACCGGCCTGTTGCTCGCCGACATGGTGCTCCGCGGTGAAGTCGCGCTCGATGATCCAGCCGCGAAATACCTGCCGGGATGGGCGCTTCCGAAGTTCAACGGCCGTGAGATTACGCTGCTGGACCTCGCCACGCAGAGTTCGGGGCTGCCGCGGTTGCCCGACAACTTTCAGCCCGCCAACGCTGCCGATCCGTATGCCGATTACGGCGACGCCAGACTGCGCGCATTTCTCGAGCATTATCAGCTGACGCGTGCTCCGGGGGCGAAATACGACTATTCAAATCTGGGAATGGGCCTCCTCGGTCGCGTCCTCGCGGCCCGTGCGGGCAACAGCTACGAGTCGCTGGTCCGCGCGCGCATCCTCGATCGACTCGGGATGAACAGCACCCGCATCACCGTGGACTCATCCGCCATGCGACCGATCGCCGAGGGAAACAGCGCGGCGCTCGACCCGGTCGCAGCCTGGCACTTCGATGCGCTGCAGGGGGCAGGTGCGTTGCATTCGAGTCTTCGCGACCTGCTGAAGCTGGCCACCGCCCTGCGTGACACGACCAGCGGACCTCTGGCGCGGGTGATCGCTTTTGCGATCCGCCCGCGGCGATCGATTGAAGGCGCCGACTCCATCGGCCTTGCCTGGCATCACATGCGGGTCAGCGGAGAAGACATCGTCTGGCACAACGGGGCCACGGCGGGGTTCCGGTCGTGGCTGAGTGCTGACCTCAAGGCCCGACGCGCAGTCGTCGTGCTTGCCAATGGTGGCGGTGTGCCGGCCGATGCGATCGGCGTCGCGCTGCAGCGTCAGTTGCAGCTGCCCCCGCCGGCCGCGGCGCCGGAACGTGCCGTTGCCGTGGCGGCCGGCTCGCTATCGAGGCTCGTGGGTCGTTATGAGCTGTCGCCGCAATTCGCGATCGACATTACCGAGGAGCATGACACGCTCTGGGCGCAGGCCACCGCACAGCCACGCTACCCGGTGTTTGCCGCGTCCGCGACCGAGTTTTTCTACCGGGTCGTCGCGGCGCGACTGGTCTTCCAGGCCGATACCGCAGGTCGCATCACCGGCCTCGTACTACACCAGAACGGCACAGCGATGCCGGGTAGAAGGGTCCCCTGATCGAAATGCCGTATGAGCATCGCAACAGGCCGGTCATTTCGACGCGGCTCTTCGCCAGGCGGCTCGGGCGCCACTTTCTGGTGTCGTGCGGCCTGGTCTTCATCTCGCTGCTGCTGGGGATTCTCGGGTACCATCTGCTGGCTGGCCTGGGGTGGATCGACTCGTATCTGAACGCCGCGATGCTGCTTGGCGGCATGGGTCCGGTCGGGGAGATCAAACCGACCGCCGGAAAGATCTTCGCCGGGATTTATGCGTTGTACGCCGGACTGGTCCTCATCGCGGCCTCGGCCATCCTGCTGGCGCCTGTGCTGCATCGCATCATGCACCGGCTGCACGTCGAGACGCCCGCCCGCTAGCGAGACGGCCGGCGCCGCACCCGCGGCCGCCGATTCCCCGGTATCTTTCAGGCCTTCCGTAACTCGAGAGAGTCCAATGGACCGTCGCTTGTTCGTCAAGACCGCTGGCGGTATCGCTGCGACCGCCATGCTTCCCATCCGCCCGTCCCTGATCCGTCGCGAGCATCTCGACAAGATCGGCCTCCAGCTTTATACCGTGCGCGACATGATGCAAGTCAGCGTCGAACGGACGCTCGCTCAAGTCGCGGCCGTGGGATACAAGGAAGTGGAGTTCGCCGGCTACCATAACCGGCCACCGCGAGCCATCAAGCAGCTGCTCGACGACAATGGCCTGAACGCGCCGTCAGCGCATCTGGGGCTGAGTGCCCTGCGCGGTCCGTGGAATCGCACCCTGAGTGATGCAGCGGAAGTGGGGCACAAGTGGCTGGTGATCGCCTCCACGGAGGACTCCGACCGCGATACGCCCGATGCGATCAAGCGCACAGCCGACCTGATTCACAAGGCAGCTGATGACGCCAACTTCTACAAGATCAAGCTCGCGTATCACAATCACGACGTCGAGTTCCAGAATGTCGGTGGTCGACCGATGTTCGATCAGTTGCTCGAACTCACCAAGCCGAACGAGCTGGCGGTGGAGATGGATATCTACTGGATCACGAAGGCCGGCGGAAACCCGCTGCAGTATTTCAAGCGCTGGCCCGGTCGCTTTCCCCTGGTCCATGTGAAGGATGCCGGTCCGGCTCCAGCGTATGACATGCGCGATGTGGGCAAGGGCGACATCAAGTGGGCTGAACTCTTCGCGCACCGCAAGGAAGCCGGGATCAAGCATTTCTTCGTCGAACACGACACGCCGCGCGATCCGATCGCGAGCATCAAGGCCAGCTATGAATACCTCAGGAAGCTTGAGTTTTAGGCACGCCTAGTGACACTTGCCGCCGGCCGGATCCCAGACCCGGCCGTTGGTCTCGATGAACGCCGACCGCCATTCTTCCTTGCCCAGCGTCAATTTCAGCACCCCGAAGTGCCCCTGGATCTGCGCAGCCATGTTGGGATCGGGCTTGCCGCGGAAGCCTCGGAGGTCGCCGCCGCCGGTGCCGGCAACGATCTCGACCATTCCCTTCAGCGTGTCCTTGACCGCGAACGGATTCTGCGGCAGGAACCGTTCGTACTCGTGGTCGTGTCCGTTGAGAATCAGGTCCACCCCCCCATCGTACAGCTCCTGCCAGATCGTCTGCAACGATGCGTCGTCGCCGTGCCAGCCTGAGCTGAATCGGGGATGGTGCCAGTACGCGAGCGTGCACTTCTTCTGGACTCCCTTGAGCTCACTCCTCAGCCAGTCTTCCTGCGCCTTGCGATCAGCGTCGTTGAACGCGGGATTCACGATGAGTTCGCTGTTGATGACGATGGCGTGCCACGCCCCGATGTCGTAGCTGTAATACCCTTTTTTCGACGAACCCGCCGCGCTGCCGAAATACTGGTAATACGGTGCGGCCCCGCTGGTGTTGTGCTCGTGGTTCCCCGGCGTGGGGTGGATCTTCTTCATGATGCGCTTGCTGGAATCCCCCCAGGTCGGCGCGAAGCACCTCGCAAAGTCGCTGGCCGATCCGCTGGGATACGCGTTGTCGCCGAGGGTGAAGACCATGTCATCGACTTTGGCCACGCTGTCGGCCTTGAGCACGCTGTCCACCACCTTCGCGGTCAGTTCGGCCCCGTTGCTACCGCAGGCGGCGATGTCGCCTACGCCAATCATCACCGACGCGCCGCTGAGCGCGACCGCGGCGGCCGGGGCATCGGCGGTCGGGGGCGTGATCTGCACAGGAATCTTGCACCCGATCGCCAACGCGCTGAGCAGGAGTGGAACGAGCGTGGGAACGGGCTTCATGAGCATCAACCTCGGGTATTGGATTGGTGACGGCAGGTGATCACCACGACGATGACCCGAGCGACGACGCGAGCCGAACCAGCAGCACGGCGGGGCGACCTACTTCGTCGCGGCGCATGACGCGGACGTCGAGCGAGAGCTGTTGCAATGCAATCCAGAAACCGGCGCCGAACGCGTTGTGCCAACCCCCGGGCGAACTTCCGTTGACGTATACCCGTCCGACATCACCCGTTCCGAGCAAACCGGCGTTCAGGGGAAGGAGGACAGTGAAGTTGGCCACCGGAACACGCACTTCCGCCGTTGCGTACACCGCAGCGTCGCCGGCGTAGCGGTTGGGATCGAGCGTCCGGACCGTCGTGGTGCCGCCAATGTACGCCGCATCCTCGAAGGGAAACGCACCCCAGAGCTTCTTGCCGCCCACCCGCAACGCGAGATAGGGGTGGCTTGGAATGGGCAGCGTAACATACTGCGCTGCCGCGACGCTCACCGACTCGAACGCGCTGCTCGCATCCCAGACGGCGGGGACGTAGCTGCCGGTAATCTCAAGGAGATTGCCGGTCTCGGCGTGACGCGAGGGCCGGCGCGAGTCGTGGTGAAAAACGAGTCGGACACCCGCCTCCCCGAAATTGCCGTCGGTGCCGACGCCGAACGGCTGCTCCTGTCCCACGAAGCGCGCCGGTGCGAGGTCGGTTGTCGCGTACTGCGCAAACGGCCCGAACGAGAAATCCGTGCTCGGACTCACCGCCCATGCCAATGCGGGCTGGATCAGCCACTCCGTGTGACGGACCTTGTAGAAGTCACTGTCGGCCGAGCTGGGGGATGAATTGCCGTACCCGTGGAAGTTGACGACCTCGAGCTGCGAGGCTCGCAGGAATGCGCCGAAGTGCCACGGCGACTGTTCGAGCCGCTTGTCCCAGCTGAGTCCTACTCGGAAGCCGCTCAGCTTGAACGAATAGCGTGCGTCGAGCTCGAGGAGACTCGCGTACGGGTATCGCTCGAAACCGTAGCCGGTCCGCTGGAAACCAATCCGCGGGAACACTCCGAAATCGCGATTGATGCTGAGCCCGGCCGTCGGTGCGAGCGTGGCCCCGACGTCGCGAGCGGGGAGCCAGTCCTTGCCGTAAAGATGGATCGCCGGGCGACGATCAAAGAGCGTGTCGCCGCCGTACGAGACCTTGGTCACGGTGCCGAGGTCGCGCAACTCCGCCTGATCGCCGTGGCCCGCGACGGTGGAGGAG
>JBEPVV010000032.1:0-9465 GCA_041690795.1 Gemmatimonadota bacterium
CCTCGCCGCTGGCCGCGTTGCTGCGGCCGTTGTCGGCAACCGCCGACCCGGTGACGATCATACCGTTGATGACTGCGGGCGGCGAGGTCAGCTCGTATTCGCCGTTGTAGAAGGGCGCCGTGCGGAGGCCTTGCTGCAGGTGGACCGTGCCGCCCTGGCCGAAGCCGGCGCAGAGTCTTCCGGTGCGCGCGTCGAGCGCGATGATTCGGGCGTCAATGGTGCCGAGATAGATGCGACGCCTGCAAAGCGAGGTAGATGGTGCGCGGGTGTCGAGCCAGGTCGAGACGCCGCGATTGGCGAAGTCCCCCCAGTCGCCGTGAAGATCGGCCTTGCCGTCGAAGGTCCAGCGCGGCTTGCCAGTCGACGGATCGAGCGCGATGACGCGACCGAGCGGCGTGGATACATAGAGGAGGCCGTCGACCATCAGCGGCGTTGCCTCGAACTTGGTTGGCTGGCTGGTCTCGATGTTCATCTCGCCGGTGCGGTACGTCCAGGCCGGCACCAGCGTGTGCACATTGCTCCGGTCGATCTGGGTCAGCGGTGAGAACTTCGAGCTGCCGGCGTCGTGACCGTTCGCGGTCCATTCACCCGAGCTGGCACCGGGCTGCGGACGACCGGCCTGTGCGGCTACCGGCCTGGCGACGATGAGGGAAGCGAGGAGCAACGCAACAATCGGACTGCGCTGATGGAGTTGGGTCATCGGGCGACCATGCCGTCGTTGGAGTTGGTTCGAATGTAGCGCGGGCGCGCAGCTGACCCGCGTGCCGTGCACCATTGTTGGCGGTGACCGTCCTAGCAGTTGACTGTTTGCGCCACACCGCCCGCATCTGCCACTCAGGAAGGACGCCCCAATGTTGCTCCTCCGCACGCTGCTTGCCGCTAGTGCATTGCTCGGCTCACCGGGGGGTCCGCGTCCGGTCGCCGGGCACCCGGCACAGATCGTTCTCTTCCGGCACGCCGAGAAGCCCGCTGACCAGAACGATCCGCACCTGTCAAAGGCCGGCCAGAAGCGCGCGCGCAAACTGGTCGGGTTCATTGGCTCGGATCCCGCCGTCAATCGCTTCGGCCCGCCGGTCGCCATCTATGCCACCCGGACGACCAAGCACGACGACGGGCAACGCACCCAGGAGACGGTGGCACCACTGGCCACCGCGATGAAGCTTCAGGTGCAGACGCCGTATCTCGGCAAGGACTATGCGGCGGTCGCGCGCGAGATCCTGGCCAACCGCGCCTACGACGGCAAGACGGTGATCGTCTGCTGGAATCACGAAGTGATCTCCGAACTCGCCGGCGCCCTCGGCGTCCGCCCGCCGCCCGCGCGCTGGAAGGGAAGCGTCTACGATCGGGTGTACATCATTACCTGGCATGACGGCAAGGCGACGATGGCGACGGAGCAGTACGACAGCAAGTAGCCCGCTTATTCCATGCGCAGCGCCACGATCGGATCAATAGCCGCTGCGCGACGTGCCGGCGCCCAGCAGGCGACTGCGGCAATGATCAGCAGCACCAGCGGGGCGGCGACGAACGCGACCGGATCGTGCAGGCTCACGCCGAAGACCATCGACTTCACCCACGTTGCGCCGACAATGGCCGCAGCAAGTCCCAACGCTGCGCCGATGAGCGTGAGACGGAACCCGTGCCCGAAGACGAGCTTGAGTGCGGCACCGGGTGTCGAACCCAATGCCATCCGCAGACCGAGCTCCCGCGTCCGCTGCGAGACCATGAACGCAATCAACCCGTAGACTCCGATGCCCGACAGCGTCAGCGCCAGCGCGGCAAAGATCGCGACGGCGAGCGCGGCATACCGCCGTTGCGAGACATCACTGCCGAGCAGGTCTTCCATCGTCGCCACGCCGAAGACCGGTTGGTCGGGCTCGATCGCCTGCACGACGCGCGTGATTGGAGTCTGCATGGCCGCGGCGTCGCCACGCGTGCGCACCATCACGCCGATTTGAAAGGGCGGGTTCTGGGTATAGGTGGAATAGAGGATTGGTCCGTCGACCTGATCGAGCGTAAGGCTGCGCGAGTCTGCCACCACACCGACCACATTGAAGAATCGCTGGCGTCCGGGCGGACCGATTGCCAGTCGCTTGCCAACGGCACCCCCGGTCGGCCATGCCTTGTGCGCCAGACTCTCGTTGATGAGGATCGCGAGGCCAGCCGTCACAGCGGCGGCAGAGTCGTCGGCCGTGGTGAAATCACGGCCGTCGTGCAGCGGAATGCCCAGCAACTTGAAGTATCCGGGCCCGACCACACGAAACTGCGCCCTCGGCAGATCCGCCGGATCGGCGATGGTCGCACCCTCGGCACTGAAGGTCACGCCCTGCCCGCCCTGGAACACTGGCGGCGTGAACGGCACCAGCCCGGCCAAGGCCACACCCTCGACGTTGGGCAGCTCAGCGATCTTGCGCAGCACTTCGGTGTAATAGGGAATGCGGGCCGATGGGGTGACGTACTTGCCGCGTTCCGGATGGTTGGGGTAGGGAATCGCGAGCTGAAGCGTGAGGAGATGATCCGTCCGAAAGCCGGGATCAACCCGCTGCAGCGCCCAGAAGGAACGCATGAAGAGGCCCGCACCGGAAAGCAGCAATACTGCTAGCGCGATCTCGCCAACTACGAGCCAGGTGCGCGCCCTGCTCGCCGACCCCACCGCGGCAGCCGCTGACGCCCGCAACGACGACGCAAGTGAGATGCGAGTGGACGTCAGCGCGGGGAGCACGCCGAAGAGCGCCGTCAGCAGCGTCGTGACTGCGATACCGATGGCGACCACACCGGCATTCACGTGCACATCGGTTGCGCGCGGCATCGTGTCGGGGAGATTGGCGCGCACCAGTCCAACCATGCCGATCGCCATCAGCAGTCCCAGCGCGCCGCCGGCGATGCCGATCACCGCGCTCTCCGTGAGCAACTGGCGGACGAGGCGGAATCGCGTGGCGCCGAGCGCGCCGCGCACGGTGATCTCGCCGACCCGCCCGATTCCGCGCATCAGCTGCAACCCTGCCACGTTTGCGCAGGCAATCAACAGGACCAGTGACACGGCGATCATCAATCCGAGGAGCCCACGGCGAACGGGCGCCGCGACGATCACATCATTGAGCGGTGTCACCGAAACCGAAAATCCCTTGAGCCGCGCTGGGTATGCCTCCGGATAGGCGCTGACCCAGCCTCGGGCGGCACGGCTCAGCTCCGCCTGTGCCTGTGCGAGCGAGACGCCCGGCGCGAGTCGCGCGTAGACGGTCTGTGCCGGCGTGCGAGCCAGTCGATTCGCCGGAGGAAACGGCGTCCCCGTGAATCCGCAGAGGTACCACAACTGGACCGGGTTGGCGCGCGTGCTTCCCGGATGCGAAAAACCCTTCGGCATCACCCCGATGATGATGTACTCGTCGTCGTCGATGCGAATCGTCTTGCCAACCACGTCGGCCCGGCCGCCAAAACGCTGCTGCCACAGCTCGTAGCTGATGACGTTGATCTGGGTGATTCCCGGTGTTTCTTCGGCGGTGGTCCAGGTGCGACCCAGCAGGGGTTTGACGCCGAGCACATCGAAGTATTCGCCGGTGGCGCCAGAGGAGCCGATCCGCTCAGGGCGATCCGCACCGGTCAGGTTTCCGACGACCGGAAAGGTCGAGGTCAGGGCGCTGAAGACACGCGGCGCGAGCGTCTGACGGAGGGCGAGAAATTCGGGCATCGACAGCGGCACGTCCCCGCCATTGGCGAAGTGTCCTGTGATGGCCACCAGCTTGCCGGGATCCTTGTATCCCAGCGGATTCAGCAGGATCCCGCTCATCACGCTGTACATCGTGGCGGTGGGGCCGATGCCGAGGGCGATGGTCAGCACCGCGACGATGGTGAAGGTGCGGCGATGCTTGAGACTGCGCACGGCAAAGCGCAGGTCGGCGATCAGGGATTCCACGGCGTGTCCTCGGGTGGGCGCACGCAGATCTACGAGATCGCCGGGGACAGGGATTCACCTTACATTCCGCGATCCGCTTTCCGGGAGCTTGCTTGTCCGACGCACCCCGTCCGCGCCCGCCGTATCTCTGGGCCGCCGTACTCTTCTTCGTGGTCTTCGCGCTCTACGTCGTGACGCTCTCACCGACGACGGCACTCTGGGACGCGCCCGAATACATCACCGCAGCGAAGGTGCTGGGCATCCCGCACCCGCCCGGCAATCCGCTTTTCACCCTGCTGGCGCACGTCTGGGGTTTGATGCCGTTCGCCACGGATTATGCGAAGCGGATCAACCTCTTCGCGGCGTTCACTTCGGCGGCGAGTGCCGCGATCTGGTTCCTGGTTGCCGAACGCTGGCTCCAGAAGTTGCTCGCCGACCGTGCGCTGCGACTCGCTGCGGCCTTTGCCGGGATCTTTGCATCGGCCACCGCGTGGACGGTCTGGAACCAGTCGACCGCGAACGAAAAGGTCTACACCGTGTCGATGCTGTCGATTGCGCTGGTGGCATGGCTGAGCGTCCGCTGGGCGGACGAACCGGTCGGCGCGCACCGCGATCGTTTTCTGCTCGCCGCGATCTACATCCTCGCGCTCTCCTCGACCAACCACACCATGGGGCTGCTCGGCGCGCCCGTGCTGCTCATCTACCTGCTCGCCACCGACTGGCGGGTGCTGATCCGCCCGCGCGTCGTGGCGTGCGCGGTAGTCGCCATCGTCATCGGCGTCTCGCTCAACTACCTCTATCTCCCGCTCCGTGCCGCGCAACTCCCGGCGCTCAACGAAGGCGAAGCCACCGGCTTCTTCTCGCACCGATTGATGGACGTGCTCAATCGCGTGCAGTACGCGAAGCCGGGACTGCTTCCGCGGTTGCCGATCATTCCCGGTGCGCCGGCCGACAACATTGCCCACTTCGGCGCGCAGCTCTCGATGTACGCACACTACTGGACCTGGCAGTGGGGCCGCGATTTCGGTGGCATCGCCCGGATCACCGCGCTGCTCTTCGCTGCACTCGGCATCGGCGGACTGGTGACGTTGATCCGTCGCGATCGCCGTGCCGGTCTCGCGGCAGCTGCGCTGGCCGGGACGCTCACGCTGCTGCTGATCTTCTACCTCAATTTCCGGTACAGCTACGGCTATCACGCGGGCGATCCTGCCATCACCAACGACATGCGCGAGGTCCGCGAGCGCGACTACTTCTTCGTCGCGTCGTTCGCGTTTGCAGGGGTGCTGATCGCGGCCGGATTCGCCGCACTCCTGCGACTGGCCGAAACGCGGTTGACGTTCACGTCGCTGCGGCTGCGCCAGCTGGCATTGGTGCCGATCGTGGCGATCGCGCTGATTCCGGTGATTGGCAATCGCCAGTCGGCACCGCGCACCGGCGAAACCCTGGCGCGCGACTACGCCTCCGACATGCTGCAGTCGGTCGAACCGTACGGCATCCTGATCACCGCCGGCGACAACGACACCTTCCCGCTCTGGTACGCGCAGGAAGTGATGGGCATCCGCCGTGACGTGACGCTGGCCAACCTGTCACTGATGGGCACCGACTGGCACCTTCGCCAGCTACGACGTCGGCAGACGCCGCCATTCGATATGGCGCACGCGGCAGAGCTCTGGCGGTCGCGTGCCGACTCTGCCCACGCTGATTCGTTCGCGGCCCGGCCACTTGCCCCGCCAACTTCGCCCGTGTTCAGCGAAACGCTGGCCGATCTCGATTCGCTGCCCGACTACGCCCAGGTGCCCGCCGGGTCGGGGATCAGCGCCGGCAAGTTCAATATCCGCTTCAACGGCACGGTCGTGAGCCGGAGCATGCTGGCGGCGGCGCTGCTCATCCGCGACAACATCGGCAAGCGGCCGATCTTCTTCTCGGTGACCGATGGGCCAGTTCCCGATGAAATGCTGGGGTTGGGTGCGCATCTTGTCACGCAAGGCATGGTGCGGAAAGTCGTCGCGGACTCGGTGGTGGCCAATGGCGAGATCGTCGATTCGGAGTACTTCGGCATGGTCGACGTGGCGCGCACCAGTGCGCTGCTCTTCGGCACCTATCACGTCGCAATGGCGACGCGGGACCGGCCGGGAGGCTGGTACGATGGCCCCTCAGCCGACATGCTGGGGATCTATCTGCGGCTCTACGCCGGGTACGCACCGGTGCTGCAGCAGCGGGGCGACACGGCGCGCGCGGCGCAGTCGATGGCGATCGCCGAGCAGGTGCGACGGGCGATCGACGGCAAGTAAAATGGTCAGGGTGTGCGGGTCGGCGCGGCGCGCGGGAAGTGCAGGCTCACCCGGTGCGATGAGCCTGCATGGGGCAAATCAGTTGCGGCGACCCGAAAGCTTCATCAGCAGTCGCATCACTTCGAGATAGAGCCATACAAACGTTACCAGCACGCCGAAGGCGCCGTACCACTCGAGGTACTTCGGCGCGCCGTGATTGACGGCCTGTTCGATCATGTCGAAGTCGAGCAAGAACGAAAGCGACGCGACCCCGACGACAATGACCGAGAAGCCGATGCTGAAGGCGCTGCTTCCCTGCAGGAACGGCGCCTGCACATGGAACAGGCCGAGCACCATCGAGAGCACGTAGTAGAGCATGATGGCGATAATGGCTCCGGTCATGATGGCACGGAACCGCTGCGTCACCCGTACGATACGCGTGGCGTAGAGCGTCAGCATCACGCCGCCAGCCAAGACCGTGAGTGCCAGCGCGGTGAGCGGCAACCCGGCGTAACGCACATTGATCAGCATGGTCAGGCCGCCAAGAAGCGCGCCTTCGACGATGGCATAGAGCGGTGCGGTGACCGGCGACCACGCCGGCTTGAAGGTGGTCGCGAGGGCGATCACCAGCCCGAGCACAGCGGCGACGGTGATCGCGGTCGGCATCGAGGGGCCGATGGTGTCGGTGCTGAGCCAGATGCCCACCGCTGACAGGGCGCACAGCAGCATCAGTACGCCGGTCTTGCCGATGGCACCAGCGAGCGTCATGCGGCCTTCGGCCGGCAGCGCCCGCGCGTCGGCAAAGCTGGCACGACTCAGGACAGGATTCGCCACGTACACCTCCAAAAAGCTGTGAGCCACAAATCTAAGAGAACGGGAGACCAAGTGAGAAAAGTCCGCTGCCTGCTCGCGACGTTGGTGATGGCGACGCTTCCCGCCGTTTCACCGGCGCAACGCCCCGCGCCGACCACCGGCGCCATCACCATTGCCGACCTGCGCAGCCGCCTCTTCCGGATTGCCGACGATTCGATGCTCGGCCGCGAAACCGGCTCGGCCGGGGCATCGAAGACGGCCGACTACGTGGCGGCAGAATTCCGGCGGTTGGGCCTCTCACCCGCAGGAGACAACGGCGGCTGGTTCCAGGTAGTTCCGTTCTGGGTGGTAGGAAGCGGCATCCATGGCATGATTTCCAAGGCCGATGCGGCAGCCGGCCAGAGCGCCGACATGGTGATCGTGGCTGACCGGGACTTCGTGGTGATACCGCGACCGACGAAGGCGACGCTCGACAATGTCGTCGCCGTCGCGGGAGGGTCGGTTGATGATCCGGAGCATTGGATCGATGCGGGCGCCGCCGCTGGCAAGCTCGTCGTCATCACCGGCAGCGACTCCGCGGTCGGCGCCAGACTCACGCCGATGCTCATGCGCGCGCTCAACAGTCCGCGGTTTGCCGGTGCACGCGCGATCGCCGTGGCGGTGCTCGACCGGATGCCGCGCGCGGCGGCCATCGACATGGGCCGATTCCGGGTGACTCGCGATTCGACCCGGTCGGAAGGGCCCATCCTGATGCTGGTCACGGAGCGCGCAGCCGCGACGTTGATCGGCACGGGGCCGGCGGGTCGTCGCTGGCACAGCGACAGCGCCATCACCGTCGAACCGGTGCCCTATCCCGCGCGCAACGTGGTCGGTGTGTTGCGCGGTCGCGATCCTGTGCTGCGCGGCGAGTACGTGTCAGTAACCGGGCATAACGATCATGTCGGCGTTTGCCGCACCGGCGTCGATCATGATTCGCTGCGCGCGTTCAATCGCGTGCTGCGCCCAATGGGGGCTGACACCCGCACCTGGAACGAAACGCCCGAGGCCGATGCGCAGATTGCCCGCCTCCGCGACTCGCTCCGCAAGGCGCACCCGGCGCGCACCGATTCGATCTGCAATGGCGCCGATGACGATGGCACTGGCACGGTCGCCATTCTCGAACTGGCGGAATCGTTCGCGTCGATGCCGGCGCCGCAGCGGCCGCGGCGCTCGGTGCTCTTCGTGTCGCACACTGGCGAGGAGCGTGGCCTGGTGGGATCGGCATGGTACACCGATCACGCCACCGTGCCAGTCGATTCGATTGTCGCCGAAATCGACGAGGACATGATCGGCCGCGGGGCGGCGGATGATCTGCCCAAGGGAGGGCCGACCTATCTCGAGGTGGTGGGGGCGAGGCGACTGTCGAAGGAGTTCGGCGACCTGCTCGAGGCCGCCAATGCCAAGCAGCCGGTGCCGTTTGTGTTCAACTACGAGTTCGATGTGCCGGGGCATCCGCTGCAGTACTACTGCCGCGCCGATCACTACAGCTACGCCCGCTACGGCATTCCGAGTGTCGCCTTCTCCCGCGGCGAGCACCTCGACTATCACCAGGTCACCGACGAGGCGCAGTACATCGACTATCCCGACATGATGCGGGTGATCAACATGGTGCGAAGCGCGGTGTTGTCGATCGCCAATCTGGACCATCGCCCGAAAGTGGACCTGCCGAAAGGCGATCCACACGCTACCTGCAAACAATGAGCAGACGCTAGCTTGTCGTCCAGCTCTTCCCTCGCACCAGTTCACTGACCACATCCGCGCTGGTGCGATTCGCCGCTTCGGCAGCGAAGCTCGTCATCACCCGATGACGAAGCACCGCGCTCGCCACATCGCGCACATCGTCGAGGTCAGCCTGCGGCCTGCCATCCATCGCCGCGCGCGCCTTGGCGCCGAGTACCAGATACTGCGAGGCGCGCGGACCAGCGCCCCATTCGACGTACTCGCGCACCATCGCTGGGGCTTCCGGTTCGCGCGGCCGCGTCATCCGCGCCAGCATCACCGCGGCGGCGATCAGCGAGGGCGAGACTGGAACCCGGCGGACCAGCGCCTGCATCGCGATCAGCGCCTCGGCATCGAGCACCGGCGTGACGATTGCCCGCTGCGTTCCCGTGGTCTGGGTAACGATCGCCTCTTCTTCCGCTCGCGAGGGATAGCTCAGCCGCAGTTCGAGCATAAAGCGATCGAGCTGCGCCTCCGGCAGCGGATACGTCCCTTCCTGCTCGATCGGATTCTGCGTGGCCAGCACGAAGAATGGTGCCGGCAGTTGATAGGTCTGGCCTGACACGGTGACGTGTCGCTCCTGCATCGCCTGCAGCAGGGCAGCCTGCGTTTTCGGCGGCGTCCGGTTGATCTCGTCGGCCAGCACCACTTGAGCGAAGATCGGTCCGTGCACGAAACGGAACGAACGTTTTCCGGTTGCCGGATCTTCTTCGACCAGTTCCGTTCCGGTGATGT
>JBEPVV010000033.1:0-9451 GCA_041690795.1 Gemmatimonadota bacterium
CGTGGCCGAACGTACCAGAGGCGAACGCACCTCCAGCCACGCCGACGTGCTCGCGTTCATCGATTCGCTGGTGCACCGCGGCGCTCACATGCAGCTCGGCACGCTGGGCGAATCACCACAGGGACGCCGGCTTCCATACATCATCCTCGCCCGACCGCTCGTCACCACGCCGGAACAGGCGCACCGCACGGGCAAGCCAGTCATCTATGTCGAAGCGAACATTCACGCCGGCGAAGTCGAGGGAAAGGAAGCCGTGCAGATGCTGATGCGTGACCTCACGCTCGGCAAACTGCGCTCGCTGCTCGACAGTGTGGTGATTCTCTTCGTGCCGATCTACAACGCCGACGGCAACGACAACTGGGGCCCGCAGGCCCGCAATCGCAGCGAGCAGCTCGGCCCCGAGATCGTCGGCACCCGACCGAACGGCCAGGGGTACGACCTCAATCGCGATTACGTCAAGCAGGATGCGCCGGAGACGCGCGCCTCGCTGGCGTTCATCGCGAAGTGGGATCCCGACGTGTTCATGGACCTGCACACCACCGATGGCAGCTACCATGGCTACGCGCTCACCTGGTCACCGGGGCTCAATGCCAACCGCACTCCGGTCAATGCCTGGGTCCAGGACACCGCGCTGGAGCAGATCCGCCGCAACGTGCGCACACGCGAGCACTTCGAGACCTACCCCTACGGCAACTTCATGGCGAGCCGCACTGGTTCGGACAGCATCGGCTGGGCGACGTACGAGCCCTACCCACGGTACGGGAGCAACCTCGAGGGCATGGTGCGCGCGTCAGTGTTGAGCGAAGCGTACAGTCACGATCCGTTTCCGCGCCGCATTGCGGCCACCTACGCGTTCGTGCTCGAGACGATCCGGTATTTCAATGAGCACCGGACCGAACTCCGTCGCCGGCTCGCAGAGCAGGCAGCCCATCACGCCGATTCGGTCGCCGTGCGTTCGACGATGGCCCCGCCGCGGATGGACACATTGCTGACGGCGGTGATGCGCGCGTTGCCACCCGACACCAGCGCCGTGCGGTCGGCGCCACCCGCAGGCGCGGGCCGAACCGGCGGACGCGGTGCGCGTCCGCGACAGGAACCGACCGGCGAGTACCAGCCGGTGTACATGCCGGTGTTCGATCGTTTCGTAGCCACTCGGCGTGAAGCGATCCCGGCCGCGTACCTCCTTGAGCCCCAGTGGAGCGACGTCATCGCGCTGATGCGCCGGCAGGGGATCGTGGTGGAACGGCTCACCACACCGTGGGTCGGCGAAACCCAGCGCTTCGCAATCGACTCGGTCGCCGAACTCGGCTTCTTCGAAGGCCATCGCTCGACCCGCGTCGAAGGTCAGTGGGGGACGGCGCAGCACGATTCCCTGATGGCGGGGTCCTTCGTCGTGCGCACTGATCAGCGCATGGGGATGCTCGCGGCGTTCCTGCTCGAGCCGGCGTCGGAAGACGGCTATCTCACCTGGAACTACTTCGATCGCGGCCTGCCGCTGGGGCGGGGCAGGGCACGCGGAGTGGCGCCAGTCCGTCGCGTGCTGGCGCTTCCGGCGCTGAAGACGGTGAGGGTGCCGTAACAGATTGCAACCAATTGAAGTTCCGGAGCGTCTGTTAGCCGTTGGTCGCGGATCGCGTGTCCAAGGGAAAACGGAGCTCCGATGATGAACCTGAAGTTCGCCCTGCGCCTGCTCCTCAAGACGCCATTCGTCACCAGCGTCGCGATCGCTTCGCTGGCGCTGGGGATCGGCGCAAACGCCGCGATCTTCTCGCTGGTCAATCAGCTGATGCTCCGACCTCTCCCGGTGCACAATCCGGGTGAGCTGGTCAACTTCGCGGATCCGGGGCCCAATCCGGGTTCGCAGAGCTGCAGCGGAATCGGTGGCTGCGACGAGGTCTTTTCGTATCCGATGTTTCGCGACCTGCAACGCGAACAGAAGTCCTTCACCGGCATCGCGGCGCATGTGGACTTCGGCGCCAACCTCGCCACGCGCGGCCAGACGATCAGCGGCAACGGGATGCTGGTCTCGGGATCGTACTTTCCGATTCTTGGCCTGCGTCCGGCACTCGGCCGCCTGCTCGACGGGAACGACGATCGGGTCGTGGGCGAAGCGCATGTCGCCGTGCTGAGCTACGAATACTGGGCCAGAAATTTCGGCAGCGATCCGGCAGCGCTCAACCAGACGCTGATCGTGAACGGCGAGACGATGACTATCGTCGGTGTCGCCCCGCGTGGGTTCACCGGCACCAGCGTCTCCACGCGACCGCAGGTCTTCGTCCCGATCACCATGCGGCTGTTGATGCGCCACGGCGCCGACAGCCTCGACAATCGCCGCAGCTACTGGGCCTACCTCTTCGGCCGATTGAAGCCGGGCGTGAGCCGCGCGCAGGCTGCCAGTGCGATCAACGTTCCCTATCACGCCATTCTCGGCAACGTCGAAGCCCCGCTCCAGAAGGAGATGAGCGCCAAGACGATGTCGCGGTTCCGCGACAAGAGGATCGTGCTCGCGTCGGGGCTGCGGGGACAGAGCCAGATGTCGAAGCAAGTGGCGACGCCGCTGCTGCTGCTGATGAGCGTCACCGCGTTTGTGCTGCTGATCGCCTGCGCCAACATCGCCAACCTGCTGCTGGCGCGTGGCGCATCCCGCGCGGGCGAGATGGCGGTACGGCTTTCGATCGGCGGCAGCCGGGTGCAGCTGATCACGCAGCTGATGGTCGAGTCGTGCATCCTCGGCCTGGTGGGCGGCGCGCTTTCCCTCGCCGTGGCGCGGGTGACGCTCGGAACGATGTCGAGCCTGCTGCCCGAGGGCCCGGCCGGCGTCTTCGACGTCCACCTCGACTGGACTGTGGTCGGCTTCACGGCGCTGCTGTCGCTGCTCACGGCGCTGGCGTTCGGCCTCTTTCCGGCGCTGAGCGCGACGCGGCCCGATCTGATCGCCACCCTGCGCGCCAGCTCCGGTCAGCCATCCGGCGGACGCACGGCGGCCCGGTGGCGCACGGCGCTGGCCACCGGCCAGATCGCGCTCTCGATGGGCCTGCTCGGTTCGGCGGGGCTCTTCACCAAGAGCCTCGCCAACATCAGTCGCACCGAACTCGGCGTGAAGATCGATCATGTGTTCACCTTCGCGCTGTCGCCTGAGCTGAACGGCTACAAGCCAGCCAAGGCGCTGCAGATCATTCAACAGACCGAGGATGCGCTGGCCCGGATGCCCGGTGTGACGGGCGTGACGGCGGCAACCGTCCCGCTCATTGGCGGCAGCAACTGGGGCAACAGCGTCGACGTCGAGGGGTTCCCGAGCGGCCCGGACGTCGACAACAACTCACGCTTCAACGAAATCGGCGCGACCTACTTCTCGACCCTCGGCGTGCCCTTGATCGCCGGGCGCGAATTCACTCGCGCCGATGGGCTGGGCGCGGCGAAGGTGGCCATCGTCAACCAGGCGTTCGCGCGCAAATTCAAGCTCGGCAGCAACGTCGTCGGCCGGCGTATCGACCAGGGCAACAAGAAACTCGACATCGAGATCGTCGGGCTGACGAAGGACGCGAAGTACAGCGCCGTCAAGGATTCGACGCCGCCGATCTTCTTCATTCCCTACGCGCAGGACGATGGTGTGGGCTACGCCAATTTCTACGTCCGGACCACGCAACCGCCCGAGCTCATGCTGCGATCGATTCCAAAACTGGTCCTCGTCATCGATCCTACGCTGCCCGTCGAATCGCTTCGGACCATGCCCGACCAGGTTCGCGACAACGTCTTTCTCGACCGGTTCATCAGCATTTTTTCGGCGACCTTCGCGGTACTGGCCACGCTGCTCGCGGCGATCGGGCTCTACGGTGTGCTGGCGTACACCGTGGCGCAGCGCACGCGCGAAATCGGTGTGCGCATGGCGCTCGGGGCGGCACCAGGAGCGGTGCGCGGCATGGTCCTCTGGCAAGTCGGCAAGATGGTGCTGGTCGGCGGAACCATCGGCGTCGTCGCCGCGATCGGCTTCGGGCGGATCGCGCGATCGATCCTATACCAGCTGCAAGGCTACGATCCGCTGGTGCTTGGCGGCGCTGTCCTGACACTCGCCGTCGTCGCTCTGGCGGCCGGATTCGTGCCCGCGTACCGGGCGGCGCGGATCGAGCCGATTCAGGCGCTCCGGCACGAGTGAGCACGGCGCGGTGCGCCTCCGCATAGCTACGGATGCTCGCGCCGACCGGTGCCACCCAGATTCCCGCTCCACTTTTCAGGCGAGGCTTCCATTCGTACGGCATTGCTGTTCACCAGCGCAGTGATCGCCACGGCGGCGGGCGTCGTGCACTGGAATGCAGCCCGGTCGGTGCGTCGCGATCCGGGCGAAGATCACCTCACCAACATTCGACAACTCACGCACGGCGGCAACAATGCCGAAGCGTATTTCTCCGCCGACGGACGGCAACTGATTTTCCAGCGGAAGGATTCGGTCGACAAGACCAAGGGTTGCGACCAGGAATACACGATCAATGTCGACGGCACCGACATGCATCGGATCTCGAACGGGATGGGCCGGACGACCTGTGGCTACTTCATCCAGAAGGATGCGCGTGTCGTGTACAGCTCGACCTTTGCGCACGACAGCGCCTGTCCGCCGGTGCCCGACCCGAAGCTCGGCTACATCTGGCCGCTGGGGCATTTCGAGATCTATTCGGCCAGGCGCGACGGCTCCGATCTCAAGCAGCTGACCAGTAACGGGATGTACAACGCCGAAACGACCGCGTCGCCCGACGGCAAGCGGCTGATCTTCACCTCGACGCGTGACGGCGATATCGACCTGTACACGATGAATATCGACGGCAGCGACGTCAGGCGGGTCACCAACCGGATCGGTTACGATGGCGGTGCATTCTTCTCGCCGGATGGCAAGAAGATCGTGTGGCGCGCGGCGTATCCGAAGACGGCGGCGGACAGCGCCGACTACCGCACACTGCTGGCGCAGCGCCTCGTGCGCCCCGAAGCGCTCGAGCTCTGGATCGCCAATGCCGACGGCAGCGATGCGCACCAGATCACCACCCTGGGCGGAGCCAACTGGGCACCGTACATGTTTCCCGATGGCAAGCGGATCATCTTCTCGTCCAACTACGAGAATCCGCGCGGTGGTAACTTTGACCTCTATGTCATCAACAGCGATGGCACGGGATTGACCAAGATCACCACGTCGCCGGATTTCGACGGCTTCCCGATGCTCTCGCCCGATGGACACAAGCTGGTGTGGGTTTCGAGTCGTCAGGGAGCCACTCCCGGCGAGATCAACCTCTTCATCGCCGACTGGAAGGACTAGCCGATGAACGGACGGCGGGGCGCATCGATCGGGCGGTGGTTTTTCGAGTGGTTCAAGTCGATTGCGATCGCCCTCGTCGTCTGGCTCTTCCTCCGCACCTTCGTCGTCGAGGCGTTCACCATTCCGTCGGGCAGCATGAAAAACACGCTGCTCGTCGGCGACTTCCTGTTCGTCAACAAGTTTCTCTACGGCGCCGAAGTGCCATTCATCCACAAGCGCCTGCCGGTCGTGCGCGAACCGGAGCACGGCGACATTCTCGTCTTCGATTCCGTCGACCCCGCCGAACACAACATGAAGATCGTCAAGCGGTGCATCGGGCTGCCAGGCGACACCATCGCCATGCGACATGGCGTCGTCTATCGCAATGGCGCCGTCGTCAGCGAACCCTACGTTGTCAACAGCATGCCACTGGGCGGAATGGACCCCATCGCCCGGGCGCGGATGCGCGAGTGGCAGGTGTCGCACTTCGCCGGGCCGGTGCCGAAACGCTACGACCCCGACTTGCACGACTGGGGCCCCGTCGTCGTCCCCCACGATTCACTCTTCGTGATGGGCGACAATCGTGACGATTCACTCGACGGACGCTACTGGGGCTTCCTGCCACGCATCAACGTCCGCGGACGGCCGATGCTGGTGTACTTCAGCTACAATGCGGAGAGTTTCCGGCGGATGGCGTTCATCACCCAGGTGCGCTGGCACCGGCTGTTCACCGTGCCGAGGTAGGCGGTCGGTCGATGTAGCTGACAACGCGTTCGCATGAAGCACACATCAACGTCACGCGCCGCGGTTCGGGCACGCCGTCGGGGCCGCGATCAGGACTTCGTCCGACTTCGGCCGCTCCACACGAAGGACAGGGAAGCGCCTTGCCGGTGCGGTCAGCGCTGATGAGGCTGAGCGCTTCATCGGGTCGAAATTCGTTCACGTGGCGACGGCTCAGAGCCACCCCTTTCCACGCGGCAGGCGGACAAAACGGTCCGGATCGCGTCCCTTTAGCTACGGCGTTTCGACTCAGGCGTCAAGAGGCCCCGTGTTCGTTCTCTTGACGGACAGGGCTGTGACGGTCTACGTTGGCCGTTTTCCGAGGTGTGCGTGACTGAATTGGCCGCTCCCCAGATTTCGTCCCTGATGGAAGCGCTGCCGGGCATTGCGGCCGTTCTCCGCAGCCCGGTCGCAAACGCGATGGTGGCGCTCTCCCGTGCCGCCGCCGGGCTGGAGGAGTTCCAGTTGTCGCATGGCGAGGAACTGCTTCGCTTCGGCGTCCGTCGCAACCTCTTGACGCCCGAAGAGGTCGACAAGGTGCTCGACGAGCTTCGCGACGTGGCAGCCAGCCGCCCAAAGCCGCCTCCGCCGCCACCCAAGAAACCGACTCCGCCTGAGGCCGATGTGCCCAAGGTGCCGCACCGGCCCAAGGGCATCCAGCTGAAGCCGGTTCCGAAGCGCCCACCACCGCCACCGCCACCGCCACCCAAGCTGGTCAAGGCGCCGGTCGCCGTGAAGAAGCCCGCGATCGTCAAGAAGGCGGCTGCGCCGGTCAAGCCTGCCGTGGCGAAGAAGGCACCGGCCAAGGTCGCGCCGAAGCATGCCAAGCCCGTCGTTCATGCGAAGGCGGCGCAGAAGCCGGCTCCGCACAAGGCGCCGGGCAAGGCAACCGCCAAGCACCCGGCGAGGAAGCGCTAGACCCGGAAACCCTTCACCAGTCTGGTGAGTCGTTCGGCGGTGCCCACCACGGTGGTCGCCGCCGTTGCGATTTCCTGAGTGGCGATCGATTGCTCTTCGGCCGAATCGGTCACGGCCTGGGCCGCGTAGGCGTTGCTCTGCGCGGCGCGGGCGACATCGGCGCCGCTCGCGGCGAGCCGGTCGGCAAGCTCTCGGTGCGCCGCCGCCTCGCGCGCCACCGTTCCCGCGGCCTGACTCACCTCTTCGACCGCCTTCACGATCTCCGCCAGGGCGCGGGTGACGCCATCGGCGACGTCCTCGACGCCGGCGACGCGATCCTTGCCGGCGGCGACTGTGTCGGCCACCAGGTGCACCTGGTCCTGCAGCGTTGCCACTGTCTTGGCGATGCGTCGCGCGGCTTCAGCGCTGGTCTCTGCCAGCTGGCGGATCTCGCCGGCAACGACCGCAAATCCGTCGCCCGCTTCGCCGGCACGGGCAGCTTCAATTGCCGCGTTGAGGGCGAGCAGTTCGGTCTGCGAGGCGAGCTGGCCCGTCAGCGACACGAACTCCTGCACCGCCGCGGCGGCACCGGTCAACCGTTCGACCGAGCTTGTCGTTCGCGCGACCACTTCGTGCAACTCCAGCAGCGTTGCCGAGGCCGCGCCAAGGTGTCCCTGATGAGTCGCGGCGGTGCGGCGAATCGAGTCAGCCACGCCGACCACGCGCTGTCCGGCACCGGCACTGCGCGCCGCCGCAGCGCGCAGGTCGCCGAGCAGCGCGTCGCTCTCCCGCATGGCGCCTGCCTGCCGCTCCGCGCTGGCCGACACCTCGCCGATGGCGCGCGACACCTGGCGCGCGCTCTCGGAGAGCTGACTCGACCGTCCCGAGAGTTGCGACGCGTTGTCGGTGAGACTCGTGGATACATCGGCGACACTGCCGACGATCGCCCGCAGACCTTCGCTCATTGTCTGCACCGCGGCTGCCAGCAGCCCGAGTTCGCGCGGCATCGGGCCGACGTCGATCGGCCGCAGGTCGCCGCCGCCGACGCGCTCGGTGGCGCGCACCAGCCGCCGCAGGGGCAGCAGCACGGCGCGAACGGTGGTGAAGGCCGATGCAATACCGACCAGGAGTGACGCGGTGAAGAGCAGCCAGACGATCTTCCGGCGCTGCAGGCTGGCCTGCTGGAGTCGGAAGTCGCGATCGGTCGCGGCCGACTCCTGCACGGCCAGCAGTGCGCGCACTTCGTCAAGGAGCGAATCGGCGATCAGGCTGCGGCGCATCTCGTCGGGGCTCGTGCCACCTGGCGACCGCACTTCGAGCTCGTGCGCCAGCGAGGTCACCCGGTCGACGACGCGGTGTTCCGCCGGCGTGAGGTCGAACTCTGCGTACGTCCGGCTGGCCGAGGTCAGGGCCGAGAACGAGGAGTCGAGCCTCGTGCGATAGGCGGAATCGGGGCGCAACGCGAGCACGTCGCCCGCTCGCACCGCCGTGACGACGTCATGGGTGATCGATTGCGCGAGGATGTTCCGCTCGCGCAACGTCACCAGTTCGTCGCGGACCGAATCGCCAAGCGAGTTCATCGCCGAGACGCCGAGCCAGGTCATGACAAAGACCAGGAGGAGGAGCAGCGACGTCCCGATGGTGATCCGCCGCTGCAGCGAAGGGAGGTCGGTCACGTTCCTCGGCTCGACTCAGGGCGCAAGAGGCGTCACGTTGGCAGCCTGCAGTCCTTTGGGGCCGTCGACGATCTCGAACTGGACGCGGTCACCCTCGGCGAGGGCAGGCGAGCCGGCTGGCCCCGCTGCGGACGCATGGACGAAGACATCCTTGCCCCCTTCCTGCGCAATGAAGCCGAACCCCTTCGACTCGTTGAACCACTTGACGGTGCCTCTGGGCATGGCGGACGACTCCCGGACTGATGGGGAAACGCAGGCGGGAGAACGATGCGGCCCTCTGGGCTCCGCGCCAACCCCCCGCTATCATCCCAATCATGTCCGTGCCCACCGCTGTCGTCATCCGCTCCTTCACCGACCACGCTGAAGCGCTGGCGCATTGCATCCTGCGCGCTGGCGATTCACCTCGCCTTCTCGCCTACGATGACACGGTCGGGTGCCCGATCGAACAGTCGCTGGCCGCACTCGAATGGACCCGCGTCGTCGGGCTGCTGCCGGATGATGACTTGCTCCACGCCGGTCGGCTGACCAGCGAGACGGCCGCGGCGGTGGTGGAGCGGAAGACGCCGGAAGGAAGGCGCTGGGTCTTTCTCGGACCTCGGCTCGACGCACCGCCCGTCGATCCGTTCGAAGGCCAGCCGGTGCTCGATGAACCTGGCGTGGTAGGTTTTGCGTTTGGTGGCCGGGCACACGCGCTCGCGCACTGCCGTGCGTGTGTCGAGATCGCGAAGGAGACGGGCTCGCCGCTGATCAGCCTGTGGCTCGCAGACGGCACGAACTACCCGGGCCAGGACGACCTGCGTGATCGCCATCGCCGGCTCGT
>JBEPVV010000034.1:0-9448 GCA_041690795.1 Gemmatimonadota bacterium
GGAACACTCGCCGCACGGTTCGCCGTCGGCGCTGCGGTTCTCGCAATTGAGCGCCATCGCCAGAATGCGAGCTGCTGTCGTCTTGCCCACACCGCGAGGCCCCGTCAGCAGGTAGCCATGGCCGACGCGATCCTTGGCCACGGCGCCGCGCAGGGCAGCGGCGACGTGATCCTGCACCACGAGGTCGGCAAAGCGGCGGGGACGATAACGGCGGGCCAGCGCGATGGTCACGGGCGATCCTGCCAACGGAGGGGATGAAAAATGCCCCAGGCACCCCGAAGCAACACCAGACATCGCTTAGCGCTGCTGCCGCTAGGCTCTGACGCGGTTCGCGCGCCGGCATCCTTCGGACCTGGGGCGCGGGCAATATAGCCGAGTTACGGCGGTGCTGGCCTGTGGCTGACCAGATCCCTCGACTACGGTCCGAGCACCGCGTGGAAGTTGACGGTGTAGGCCCCGATCCCGCCGTCGTAGCGCACGAAGAGCGCGAACGTTCCGCGCAGGAATCCCGGCGTCATGGTCGCGTTGATGGCGCCGTTGGCGTAGCCCTTCGGGGAGCGGTGCCATCGCCGAAGTTCCATACGAACTTCGCGCCGGCGGTCATCAGCCCGCCGTTGATGGCGGCGAACGACGTCGCCCTCACGAAGAGAACCTGATCGTGCAATGGCGCAAAAGGCAGACATCGACGGTCTATTTGGGGCGGGGAGAGGCCTCCACCTTCCAGAAATCGATCGCCGTCGCCCTGGGCGCAACGTCGATGGCCGCCACCAGGCGCGCGGCGGCCAAATCGATCATCATCACCCGGCCGACTTCTCCCGCACGGCCGGCGACGACCACGAATGCGAACTTGTCATCAGGGCTGGTGACCACCGCCGCCGGCGCATGGCGCGCCGTGGCGATCCGTCCGGTTTCACGACCCGTCGACGTCTCGATGATCACGACGGCCTGGCTGTCGCGCGAAGCTACCACGACGACCCTGCCGTCCCGCGTCACGGCCAGCTGCGTCACGCCGCCCGCAATGGCCGTGCGCCGGGTCACGACCCACCGTGCTGCGTCAACTTCCACCACTTCGCCCGAGTTGCCGCAGGCGACGAATATCCGGGTTCCGTCGCGACTGACGTCGACGGCCTCAGGGCCGCACGACACACTGTCCCCCGTCTCCGCTGCCGACGCGGGAATCGTCAGTCGCCGTGCGAGGGCCATTTCGCCGGCGTCGATCTCAACCAGCGCATTCTCCGCGGTGCACACCGAGTAGTGGTGCGTTCCATCCGCTGTCAGCCGCGAACCGCTGGCCCCGGCGCAGGTGGCGATCCGCGCGGCTTCCGTCATGGCGCCGAGATACACGATCGAGACGGAACCCTTGCCGCTGACCCGATCGGCTCCGGTGTTGGTAACCCACGCCAGTTCGCCGTTGGCCGTGACGTCGACCGCCGTGGGAAGGTCGCCCACCGGCTCGCGAGCCGTCAGTGTGTCGGGCGGCTGGTTCATCACCGGGTTGCTGTCGGCGGCGATCGTGGCGCGCAGCAATTCACCGTACGGAAAACCATGCGTGGTGGTGAGCACGTAGCCGCGCCCGTCGGGCATGACCCGGATCCCGCGCGGAGCCGTGTTCTGGATCGAGTCCAGTGCCACCGCGGTCCGGTGTTCGATCAGGGCGCCGCGCGCGCCGAAGCGGACCAGGGTGACGAGATCAAGTGCTTCGGATGTGACGAAGACCAAGTACGATGAACTGGGCGGCGGCGCCTGCGCCTCGAGCGGATGCGCAGCCAGGCAGGCGACGAGGGCGAGGACCGACCGAACGCGCCGCTCGTGCGTCAGTGTGCCGCCGGCGCCGGATGCACCGTCGACGCGATGAACTTCTCGATGTCGGACTTGAGCTGCTTGGCCGATGACTGATTGAGGTAGGCCATGTGGCCGCTCTCGTAATACGTGAACTTGACCCGATCGCGGTAGGTCTGGTCAAACCCCAGGTGGGTGAACGTGTACTCCGCGTTGGCAAACGGCGTGGCCATGTCGTAGTAGCCGGCACCGACCATGACGTGCAGGTACGGATCCTTCGCCATCGCCGTCCGCAGCGCCTCGACCTCGGTCGGGAACTCGCCGCCAGCGTAATCCCAGCGCCCGGTGTGGCCACCCATGTAGTACTGGAGGTTGCTGGTGTATTCGAGGTCTTCGTGCAGGTAGCGCATGAACGCCGACATGAACGCTCCAGACGGGGCCACATCCGATGGATCGTAGTCCTCGCGCGTGCTTGATGCATTGCCGTTGATGCCGAGCATCCGGCTATCGTACCGCCCCAGTGTCTGCCGGGTATCGCGCAGCAGTTCGGTACGGTAGGTACCGGCGTCGATCCGCAGGTTGGTGTTGAGGGCGAACTTTGACGTCACCCCGGTGAAATCGGAGAGTTTCTGCGCGACCGACGCCCGTTCGTCCGCGCTGAGCGTGTTGCCGCGCGCCAGCTGCACCAGGTAATCACCGAACGCCCAGGTGCGCGACTGCTGCACAACCTGCTCGAGCGATTCGCCCTGCAGGGCGGCAGGAAGTTTCTTGTGGTACCAGGCCGTGGCGGTGTAGGTCGGCAGGAACGATGCGTAGCCGATATCATTGGTCGCTGACGGAGAGATGTACTGGAAGTCGAGCACCGTTCCGAGCAGCATGATGCCGTTCAGCTCGATCCCCTCGTTGCTCTGCAGTTCGGCCGCGAGGCCCGCGGAGCGGAAGGTGCCGTAGCTTTCGCCGAAGAGATACTTGGGCGACTCCCACCGATGGTACTTGTCCAGGTAGTCACGGATGAATTCGCCGAACATCTGGATGTCGTTGCGGTCGCCGGTAAAGTCGGTCGCCTTGACGCCCTTGGCCGGCCGCGAGTAGCCCGTCATCATCGCATCGACCTGCACCAGGTCGGTCGCGTCGAGCGGCGAATTGGGATTTTCAACCAGGTTGTATGGCGGGGCCGGCTGCGAACCGTTGGGCCCCATCTCAGGATGCATCGGGCTCATGATTCCCATGTCGAGCCAGAGCGACGCCGACCCGGGTCCTCCGTTGAAGAAGAAGGTCAGCGGCCGGGTGGTCGAATCCTCCTGGTCCTTCGTGTAGGCGATGAAGAAGACGGACGCCTTGGGTTTTCCGTCCTCATCGCGCAACACCATCGTGCCCGTGTGGGTCGTGTAGGCGATCGTCTTGCCGTCGACGCGCGTGGTGTGCTTCGCCACCATGATCCGCTCGATCGCCGCGACACCGGAAGTGTCAGAGGCTGGCGCCTCGTCGCCGGCACCGCGACCACCACCGGGCCGTCCGCCAGGAGCGGCTGGGCGTTGGGCGGCGGCGCTGGCCACCACGACGAGTGTCGCGGCAGCGGCGAACAGCAACGGGCGGATGGACATGTCAGATCCTTTGCCAGGTGAAGTGGTTACCGACCGTGGAGTGTTGCGAGAAGAAACGCAACCGGTCGCGTATCGCGCCTGATGGCGGCGGGTGCTGCGCCATCGGGGCCTCGCGCACAAAACGTAATCGAGTGGCGCGATCATTGACGCCGCGCGCTACGACGACGAATGCTCGCGGGTCCGGCGCCAGCCTTCAGCTCGCCGCGGTCCGCCCGGCAAGCACGTGGCGCGCGGCGCGCGCTCGATCCCACACGTCGGCGACGGCCGCACCGATGAGAAAGACCAGCGCCATGTACCACAGCCACACGATGAAGAGCAACGACGCACCGAGGTCGACGTCGACAGAATACTGCCCGCCGTGCGCGACGTGTTGCAGGTACAGCCCGTACAGGCGCTTCGCGAGTTCGAAGCCCAGCGTCGCCACCGAACTGGCGATCAGCGCCCCCGACCATGCCAGTCGCTTGGGGCTCGCGTAGCGGTACAGCAGTACGAAGAGTGCGATGCCGAGCAGTAACGCAACACCCTGGCCTGCCACGCGACCGCCGGTGGTGAGCAGAAAACTCCAGCGCGGATCGACCTGCACGCCACGCGCCGCCACCAGTGCGAGCCCGGCGGTGGTGACCGTGTTCGCAATTGCCAGCACCAGCACGATCAACGCGATGGCGACATCCTGGGCCTTGGCGATCAGGTAGCCGGCGATGTAGCTCCAGACGAAGTGGCCGCGCACCGGCCGCTGGCGGACCTGGAAGATCTGCGACAGGCAGATCCGCACCGCCGCGAAGAGGCGGCTGCTGAACCAGATGAAGAGCGGAATCGCGAACCATGTCAGGTTGGTGCGGTTGCGCCACCAGCCCTGGATTTTTGTGACCAGGTTCTCGACCAGCGAAAACGGATCGCTGGTCCCCCCATGCACGTGGGCCGGCAGGAACCTCGAGAAGAGGTCGATCGGCGCCGAGGCGCCCAGCCTGGCCGACAGCAGGTAGCCGAGCAGCGCGACAATGAGGATGGCGATGGGAATGATTGCCAGCAGAGCATCGAACGTCAGCGCCGACGCCAGCAGCGGCAGGTTGGCGCGTTCGAGCGTCGCGCTGATCTGCGCGATCAGCGAGATCGGCGCCAGCGCGGGCGGCGCGTCAGAAAGCCCGCTGGTGGGCGGGCTTTCGGTCGGGCGAACCGGACCTTCACTCACTCAGACGGGCTCGTCTTCAGCCTCGGGCTCGTCATCTTCGATCCCCGCCGCCGCGCGCGAACGGGCGCGCGCATCCGCCAGCCGCTGTTCCATCATTCCCCGCACATCGGCACCCTTCCGACGCACCGTCCGCTCGCCATCCTCGACCGCCTCGTTCACGTCATCGACCACTTCGTCAGCGAACTCTTCCACCGTGTCGCGAATCTTCCGGCCGCGCCGCTGCACCTCGTCAGAAAAATCATCCACCAGCTCACTCGCGCGCGACCGCAACTGCCGGCCGCGGTGCGCGAGATCACGCCGCGTGGCCTTTCCCGAACCCGGGGCGAGCAGGATGCCGACGCCGGCACCAATCGCCGCCCCGAGGAGGAACCACTTGAGTCCCGATCCGGTATCGGTTTCGATAACAGTCACGTCGTGATCTTCGCGCACAGTCTGCTCCTGGTTGATTCGCGACTACTCGCCCGCATCCGGGTCGTCTTCCGCCATGCCGCCGCCGTGGGCGAGTTCGCCGTGCCGCAGCGCGGTCGCCTTCACGAATTGCTTCACCGTCGCCGCGGTACCGCCGACCTTGAGCTGATCGAAGAGAAAGCCGAAGGTCTTCTCGAGATCGGCTCCGATCTGCTGACGAATGACCGGCGGCAAGTCCCACACCTGCCGCTTGAACGGCCCGATCGCCTTCTTCCGGGCCTTGTAGTAGAACTGCTCGGCCGAATCTTCCGGTTTGCGCTCCGACTGCGCGTTGGTATCGAGCCAGCGGTACATCTCGTCCCGCAGGGCCGCGGGCAACGCCGGGTGATCGAAGACGATGTTCTGGAAGTTGGTGGCGAGATGAATTTCAACGGTTTCGATCCGGGCGAAATTGCCGAATGCGTCGCTCGGCAGCGTCGACGCCCCGTGCTGCACCGCACCGCCCAGGCCGTAATCGTCGCGCGCCGATTTCGAAAGCGCCTCCAGTGCGGCGAGATCGAGCTTGACGGCAGCAATTGATCCGTCCGGCAGCACCACGCCGCCGTGGGACGTGCCGGTCTGGACCGAGATCTTGCTGATCCCTTCGCAACTCCCCGCCAGCGTCCGGTTGTAGCCATCCATGAAGGCATGCAATTCGGCGACGGTGGAATTCTTGTGTCCGACTTCGCCGATCTCCGCGCCGACCGACACCGTCACCCCGTCGGGCTCGCGATCCCGGATGTAGTGCGTGATCTCTGCCGCACGCTCGAAGTTGGCACGCTGCTGCTCGTCGAGAGTCGGAAAGGAAAGATCGACGAGCGTCGACGTGTCGACATCGATGTTGAAGAAGCCCGCGGCAATTTCATCACCGATCAGGTTCTTGACCTCGCCGACTTCGGCGTCGGGGTTCACTTCGTACTTCTTCGCGTTGACCTGGCAGTGATCGCCCTGGATGAAGAGCGGCTGGTGGTACCCTTCGCGCAGCGCGGCGCCGATCATCACCGCGACGTATTCGGCCGGACGCTGGTCGGTGTAGGCAATCTCCGACCGGGCGATTTCGAGAATGATGGCGCCCGCATCCCGCGCGATGGCCGCGCGGAAGACGGCACGCGCCGTCTCGTACGCAAGCATTCGCACGTTAATCGCCGGCACGGTGAAGCCGCCGCACTTCCCCTTGCCGCGCGCAAGGTAGAGGTCGTGAATCGACGACGGTTGCGCACCCATTGTCTGGCCAAGGTTCCAGAGCAGCGCGCGCGCGTCGACGCGATCGCTACTCTCGCCGAAGACCGCCAGCCGGACCAGCTGGTCCATCCGGTCGGATTTCAGTGCGTCAGGGCGTGGGCAGGTCACCTTGCCACCTACAATTTCAACGTCGCCGGCGAAGAGGCCGAGAGCGCTCGATGGTCCAGACATCATGCAGTGTCCCCTGCGAGTATGAGCGCAAAGAATCTAAACCGGCCAGCCTGGGGGCTGTCCCGGGCGGAACCTTTCCACACCCCAAGCCGGTGTTCACGCTTTGTGGAACGAAAAGTTGGCAGATCGGGGCGAAGTGGAAAAGCTGCCCTCCGCGGAACCGCATCGTACGGAAGACGTTGCTGCAGCTGCACACAGGTTCTCCCCGCATCCACACGTGGAAAAGTTTTCCCGTCCACACGTGTGCGGACAGCATTTTGAGCACAACGCCTGGATCGCGCTCCTGTGGATCGCCGATGTGGGCAATGGCGGACCGTCACGGCGCAGCTTGCGCCGCTACTGGGCCGGCGGGCGTGGATTGCGATATCCACGTTCTCCACAAGCGTGGAATAACCCGGCCCGTGACCCTGAGCCCCTACCGGGCTAGCTTTGAGGTCTGATTACCCGGAGTGAAGCCGTCAGATGAGCGTCCCGCAGATTCGCCGCACCAAGATCGTCGCCACGCTGGGACCCGCGTGGGAAGCCGAAGACCGCCTGATCCCGCTGCTCGATGCCGGCGTCAATATCATCCGCGTCAACGCGTCGCACGGCACGCCAGCGATCCGCGAACGCTGGATCCGGATGCTGCATGATGTCCGCGACCAACGACAGGCCCCGACGGGCATCCTGGTCGATCTCCACGGTCCCCGCATCCGAGTCGGGACACTCTCTTCGCCGATCCAGCTCCTCGCCGGCCAGAACGTCACGTTCGCGCCTGAATCGATCGCCGAAGAGGGCGAAATCCCAACCACCTATCCGCAGCTGGCGGCCGACGTCCTCCCGGGGTCTCGGATCCTGCTCGACGATGGCCTGCTGATGGTCGATGTCACGGCGATCCGCGGCGACCGGGTCGAGGGCACCGTCCGCTACGGCGGCACGCTCAAGTCCAACAAGGGGATGAACCTTCCCGGATCGATGGTGAGCGCCCCGGCCGTGACCGAACACGACCGGGAAGAGGTCGAACGGGTCGTGGCCCTCGGGATCGAATTTCTTGGCGTCTCATTCGTTCGGCGTCCGGAAGACATGGAAGACCTGCGGCGGATCATCCCCAAAACCGTCAAGCTGATCGCCAAGATCGAAAAGGACACTGCCCTCGCCAACATCGATGGCATCCTTGAGGCGTCGGATGCGATGATGGTCGCGCGCGGCGATCTCGGCGTCGAGCTGCCGTTCGAGGCGGTACCGCTGGTGCAGAAGCGCCTGATCGCCCGCGCCAACCGGCACGGCAAGCCAGTGATCACGGCAACGCAGATGCTGGAGTCGATGATCAACAATCCCCGGCCGACTCGCGCCGAGGTCTCCGACGTCGCCAACGCCATCCTCGATGGGACCGATGCCGTGATGCTCTCGGCCGAAACCGCCGTGGGTCAGTACCCGCTCGAGGCGGTGCTCGCGATGGATCGCATCGCTCGCGAGGTCGAATCGCATCGACATCGCCCCACCGAGGGCGAGCGCCGACGCTGGCAGATACCGGCACCGCACTTCGCGCGGACCCAGGAAGGCGAAACGCCGACCGAAGATGCCATCGCCGTCGCCGTCTCCGCCGCAGCCGACCTGCTCGGCGCCCATGTGATCGTCTGCTTCACGTCGAGCGGATTCACCGCCCGCACGGTCTCGTCGTACCGGCCGAAGGTACCGATTCTCGCGCTCACGGCCGAACCGGAGACCTACCGCCAGCTGGGGTTGTCGTGGGGCGTGGTGCCCGTCCTGATGCCCCACATCAAACATTACGACCCGATGTGGGCGATCGCCCGCACCGAGATCCTCAGCCGCGGACTGGCGCGCGAAGGCTCCCGTATCGTGGTCACCTGCGGCGTTCCGTTCGACATCCCCGGCACTACCAACCTGCTCAAGGTCGAGACACTTTAGGAGATGCGTCTCACGCTGCTCGGCACGGGGACCTCGATGGGGGTTCCCCAGATCGGGTGTGCGTGCGCCGTCTGCCGTTCAAACGACCCGCACGACCTGCGCTCCCGCACCAGTGCGCTGATCGAACGCGGCGGCACGACGCTGTTGATCGATACTCCACCAGAACTTCGGATGCAGCTGTTGCGCGCCCACGTGCAGCAGATCGATGCCGTGCTCTACACCCATCAGCATGCCGATCACGTCCACGGCATCGACGACCTGCGCAGTTTCTCACAGCTGCAGCATGCACCGGTGCCACTCTACGGCCCGCGACCGACCATCGACCACATCAGGCGCGCATTCAATTACATCTTCGACCCGTCGGTCGTGCCGATGCGCGGCACATCGAAACCGGCACTGACGCTGCATCCGCTGCCATCCGGAACGACCACCACCATCGCCGGCATTGACGTGTTGCCGATGGCGTTCGACCATGGCGACGTGATGGTCTACGGATACCGGATTGGAGATATCGGCTATGTGACCGACGTGAAACGCGTCGACGATGCCGCCCGCGCGCTGCTCCGCGGCGTGAAGGTCCTGGTGCTGAATGCGCTCTGGTGGCGGGCGCACCCGACCCACCTCTCCATTCCTGAAGCGATCGAAACCGCCCGCGCCATCGGTGCCGAGCGAACGATCCTGACGCACCTCACTCATGAGACCGGCCACGCGCACCTCGCGGGGGAACTTCCTGCCGGCGTCGAACCCGGTTACGACGGGCTCACTGTGGACGTCGACTGATGGCACTCCGCTTCGATGATACCAACATGTTCCGCGATGCCCTCGACCAGGTGCACGGACTCGACCCGCGCCTGAGGACCGGGCTGAGCGATCGCTTCGCCGACATCAGGGCGGAAGTGACGCGCCGCACTGCGGGCGGCGACTACGGCTACCTCGCCCTCGGCTCGCAACCGGCGCTGGTTTCGCGCCTCACCCCGTGGAGCGCGACCCTTCGCGGCCGATTCGACCACCTGATCGTGCTCGGGATCGGCGGGTCGGCACTGGGCGCCAAGGCGCTCCTGAATGCGCTGATGCCGCTGGCGTGGAACGAGCGCGACGCCTCGGAGCG
>JBEPVV010000035.1:0-9428 GCA_041690795.1 Gemmatimonadota bacterium
GAGCCGGACGGACGCCAACGCGTTCATCGCCGATTATGTGGCGGGGCTGGAGGGGTACACCTATCTGGAGGGGGATCTCCCAGAATAAGAGAGAAAGGCTCTTCCCCTTCTCTCTTTTTCCTTCTCGCTTCTATCGGTTCTTCATCGGCACATACGGTCGCTCGTCGCTGCCGGTGTAGATCTGCCGCGGGCGTGCGATCTTCTGTTCCTTGTCATTGATCATCTCTTCCCACTGCGCGAGCCAGCCGGGGAGGCGTCCCATGGCGAAGATCACCGTGAAATAATCGGTCGGGTACCCCATCGCCTGGTAGATCAGCCCCGAGTAGAAATCCACATTCGGGTAGAGCTTGCGCTTGATGAAGTACTCGTCGCTGAGCGCGATCCGCTCGAGTTCCAGCGCAATTTCCAGCTTCTTGTTGAGTCCCGTGACGGCGAACACGCTGTCGGCGACGGACTTGATCAGCTTGGCGCGCGGGTCGTACGACTTGTAGACCCGGTGCCCGAAGCCCATCAGCCGGCCGTCACCCGCCTTGACGCTGTCGATGAACGCGGGGATCCGGTCCTTGCTGCCGATTTCGTCGAGCATGCGCAGCACGGCTTCATTCGCGCCGCCGTGCGACGGACCGTAGAGCGCCGCAATTCCGGCCGACACGGCGGAGAAGGGATCGACGCCGGACGAGCCGACCGCACGGACGGCGCTGGTCGAGCAGTTCTGCTCGTGATCGGCGTGAAGGATGAGCAGAATCTCGAGCGCGCGCTGCAGCACCGGGTTCGGCTCGTGCTTGCCGCCAATGCTGAACATCATGTTGACGTAGTTGCCGATGTAGTCCAGGTCGTTGCGCGGGAACTCGTATGGCAGTCCGCGCGAGTGCCGAAAAAGAAACGCGGCGAGCGTCGGCAGCTTGGCCATCAGGCGGACGCGCTGCACGTAGCGATTCCGCGGATCGGTGATGTCCTTCGCGTCGGGGTAGAACGTCGACAGGCCGCCGACGATGCCGAGGAGCATGCCCATCGGATGCGCGTCGTAGCGAAAGCCTTCGAGCAGCTTGATGATGTTGGTGTGGACGTAGGTGTGATAGCGAATGTCCTGCGTCCACTGATCGAGCTGGGCCTGGTTGGGCAGCTCACCTTCATTCAGCAGGTACGCCACTTCGAGAAAGGTCGCCTTCTCGGCGATCTGCTCGATCGGGTAGCCACGATAGCGGAGGATGCCGCGGTCGCCGTCGATGTACGTGATGGCGCTGCGGCACGCGGCGGTGTTCATGAACGCCGGGTCATAGGTCATCATCCCGAAATCGTCGTCCTTCACCTTGATCTGGCGAAGATCGAGTGCGCGAATGGTGTCGTCGGTGATCGGGACGTCGTAGGACTTCCCGGTCCGGTTGTCAGTGATCGAAAGCGTATCGCCGGCCACGGTCTGCCTCTGGGTCGAGGTAATGCGTTGGTGCCTGTTCGCCCGACAAAGATACTCAACCCCGAAGGGCGCGAGCGTCTTATGTTCCCGCGATGGAACTGCACGACGACGCGGCGTCCAGCCAGCCGGTTGACCGCCGGGAAGGCTTCCTCGCGGGCGGGGTTATCGGCGCCGCGCTCACGGCCGCAACCGCCGATGCCCGCGATGCGGCAGCGGTGCTGGCGACGCTGGCCGGCGGGGAGCCAATGTTGCGGATGGCGCCGCCCGGTCGTCGACGCGCCGCGATCGCGCTGGGCGACGCGCTGCTGGTGGAGCTGACCAGCGGCGGCGTCGACCTGCGCCGGCTGGCCCAGCGATGGGTGACGTGGCAGGGCGACGACGGACTCGACGCCGACCCGATGCTGTCCCTGGCACTCGACCACCTGCGGCAATACGACGCTCCGGTGACCGAACTCGCTGCAGGCAGCGTCAGCGCGCTTGCCGCCGCACTCCCCGCCGCGGTCGCGAGCGGATCACCCCGCGCGATGGTCGCCGGGGCGTTTCACGTGGCACGCATGCTCGACCCGCGTGAAAGCACGGCGCTCGCTGCCGTCGCGCTCGTGCTCACGGCTTCGATCTTCATGGAAGGGCGCCGCGACTTCGTGCCCGATGTGGTCGCCGCGTTGCGCGCCAACGATGCGCCGGAGGAGGTGCTCGACGCGTTCCGGTGGATTCCGCGCGATCCGCGCACGCCGCCGCCAGTCCCTGACGGGGTGCAGCCAGACCCGGTCGCCGTCGCCGTCTGGCTGCTGTGGCAGGCCCATCATCGGACCCGTGACGCCGATGTGCTTCGCGATCTCGCGTTGCACGGCGGCGTCTCGCCCACGGTCGGCGCAATTACCGGTGCGCTCCTCGGTGCGCGCGACGGCATGGCGACGTGGCCGGCGAGGTGGACCGGCAACAGTAGTGAGGAAATGGTGCTGCGGCGAGCGCTGGCAGGGCGATTGCGCAGCTGAAGCGCGACGCGAGAAGTTTTCAGGCGTGGGGCAAGGTGACGCTGCAAGTCGTGTCGAACCCGCCGCGTACGTTGTACCGGGTGGAGACCGTCAACGTCCTGGCCTGCAGGACCCGCTGCAAGTCTTCTGCAATCCTCGCTGTAGCGTGCTCCTGGAAGATGCCGACGCTGCGATAGCTCATCACGTAGTACTTGAGACTCTTCAATTCGATGCAACGATCCGTTGGTGTGTAGCGCACCGTGAGATCGGCGAGGTCGGGCAACCCGCTGAAGGGGCAGACCGCGCTGAATTCGCGGGTGCTCGTTTCGATCACCTGCTCGGGTCCATCGTAGGCGAACGTTTCAAGCGCCGCGGCGTCGATCGCCTCCGGGCCGGTGAACGGGAGGGTGCGTCCTTCTGGAGTTGCCATGATGCGACCGCTCGTAAGAGGTGCGACAAGCTTAGCTGGGGCGTGAGGCGCGAGGGCAGTCAGGTCCTCGGCTTCGGCTTCACGCCCCCGCTATGCACCGCATCAAACCCGAACTTGCCGCGCACCTTGTCGACCGCCGTCGTCAGGTCGCGAAGCCGGGTGCGTTCTGGTGCCTCGAAGAGATCGGGGGCATCGCTCGCCGCGAGCTTGACGGCCGAGATGCCGAGCAGTCGCACCCCCTGGTGACGGGCGCGGGCGGCGGCGAAGGCGGGGGCGAGCAAGGCGCGGGCGGGCGCCATCAGTTCACCATCCATCGCCGTCGGTACGGTCAGCGAGACGCGCCGGGTGACGGTGACGAAGTCGCTGTGGCGCAGCTTCAGCACGACGGCGCCGGCCACGAGGCCCTCGTCGCGGAGCTGCCCGGCAACCCGTGCAGTCAGGAGCAGCAGCACGCGATCGAGCTCGTCGGCCGATGAGACATCGCGGTTGAACGTGGTCTCCCGGCTCACCGACTTGGGCAGCTCATGGCTGCGGAAGGTCGTGCCGCCGCGCCCCTCGGACCGGCGCGCCAGCCACGTCGCTTCGTCACGGCCGACCAGCTTGACCAGTTCCTCGAATGGCATCTGCTGGACCTGGCTCACGTCGACCAGTCCGCGCTCAGTCAGTCGTTGTGCCGTCTTGGGGCCGATGCCCGGGAGCGCCGCCAGGGGCAGACCGGCGACGAAGCCACGTTCCCACCCGGGTCGCACTTCGCAGAGTGCCCGCGGCTTGGCGTAGTCGCTGGCAATCTTGGCGATCATGCGGTTGGGCCCGATCCCGACCGAGCAGCTGAGTCCGGTGGCGGCGCGAATCTCATCGCGAATTTCTTCGGCCACGCCGAGGAGTGAGACCGGATAGAGCAGGTCGGTTCCGCTGAAGTCGAGGTAGCCCTCGTCGAGTCCGGTCATCACCGCCAGCGGCGCGTGGCGTTCCATCACCGCCTGCACGGCTTGCGAGGCGGCGCGATAGTTGGCGAATTCGCCCTTGACGAAGGTGGCATCGGGGCAGAGGCGCGCGGCCTGGCCGATCGGCATCCCCGAGCGGACGCCGAACTTGCGGGCCCCGTAGCTCGCCGACTGGACCACGCCGCGCGACTCGCGTCGGCCGCCGACGATCAGCAGGTCAACGTCGCGAAGCTCCGGCTGGTGCTGCCGGCAGACCTCCACGAAGAAGGCGTCGAGGTCGACGTGCATGACGCGGATGGACAGGTCGCGGGCTCCGGGTGCGGCGGTGAACGAGGGATTCGCGCCTCAGCGCCTAGATTCTAGCGCCCACGCCCGGAGTTTCTTCATGCGGATCGGTTTTGCAGGTCTCGGCGCCCTCGGCGAACCCATGGCGGCACGTTGTGCCGGTGTCCATCAGCTCACCGTCTGGAATCGCACCCGAGCACGCGCGGAAGAATTTGCCGCGACACATGAAGGCGTGCACAACGCGCCGACGCCGCGCGAACTCGCCGCCGAAACCGACGCGGTGATTACCTGTCTGCCCACTTCGGCCGATGTCGCGGCTCTGCTCGCCGGTACCGACGGACTACTGGCGGGCATGCGCTCCGGAGGATTGGTGATCGATTGCACCTCCGGTGACCCTGCGACCTCGCGCCAGATCGCCGCCGCCCTCCAGGCTCGCGGTATCGCCTTCGTCGACGCGCCGGTGAGCGGTGGTCCTCCGCTGGCGCGCGAGGGCCGGCTCACCGTGATGTGTGGTGGCGACAGCCAATCGGTCGAGCGGGCCCGTGCCGTTGTCGCGCCCTTCGCCGGCAAGGTCGTCCACATGGGGCCGGTCGGGTCGGGCCACGCGATGAAGGCAGTCAACAACGCGCTGCTGGCCGTCAATATTCTCGCACTCGCCGAAGGTCTTCTCACGCTGGCCAAGGCCGGGCTGGAACCGCGCGCGATGGTGGATGTGCTCAATGCGTCGAGCGGCCGCTCATTCGTCAGTGAGCAGCTCATCCCGGAGCGGGTGCTTTCCGGAACCTGGACGCCGCTCTTCCGCCTCGCGTTGCTGGAGAAGGACATCGGCATTGCCCACGATCTCGCCCGCGAAATGGGCGTGCCCGACGCGGTGCTCGGCGAGGCTCGGGCTCGATTTCGCGAGCTACGCCAGGAGCTGGGTGAGCAGGCCGACTACCTCGCCCCGATTCGCGCCGCCGAAGTGCAGGCCGGCGTGGAATTGCGCGGATGACCGACGTGCTGCCCGGGGAACCACCGGTGCTCGTGCTGGTGGCGGTGCAGGAGCTGGTCAACCTCGCGTCGTGCCTCCGCGTCGCCAAGAACTTCGGCATCGAACGGGTGCGCCTCGTCTCGCCCGAATGTGACATCGACTTCTATCGAATCGAGGGAGTCGCCCACAACACCGGCGACCTGCTCGACCGGATGACCGTCCATGACACGCTTGACGACGCCTTCGCCGACCTCACCTACGTCCACGGCCTTACCGGGCGCGAGCGGACGGCGAAGCGGACGGTGCTCAGGCCGCGCGCGGCGGCCGCCGACCTGGTGACCCGCGCCGACGCCGGACCGGTGGGGATTCTTGCCGGTCGTGAGAATCACGGGTTGATGAACGACGAACTTGATCGCTGCGATGCGCTGGTCACCATCAGCGCCAATCCCGAGTACAACTCCCTCAACCTCGCCCAGGCCACGGCGGTCTATCTCCACGAGGTCTGGGTTGCGCGCGGCGGCGACGAGCTGCCGCTCAAGCAGCCACGCCACAAGTCGGCGCTGGCAACGCACGAGCAGATGGAGGCGATGTTCGGCGACTGGGAGCGCTCGATGACGGAGATCGAGTTCTTCAAGACCCGGCAAAGCGACCTGGTGATGCGCACCTTCCGCGAGCTGATCTTCCGCGCCAATCCAGACGCCCGGGAGACGTCGCTCCTCCGGGCCATTGGTCTGGAGGTCGGCCATTTCATCCGCAGGAAATTCGGCCCTTCCCATCCGTAGTTGAACGGTCTCGCTTCACCCGCTACTTTTTCCGCTTTCCCAACTCATTGGGCGGTCAAGGGATATGCGACAGCGGTTCCTGGTCGGACTCGGTGCCCTGGTGCTGGTCGTGGCAGGGTCGGTGGCCATCTGGCGACAAGGTGGCGCGCAGCAGCCGGCGAGCGGCAAACCGGTGGCTGCGTTCGACCGCAGCGCGTTGAAGGGCCCGACCCAGCCGATCTTCTTCCGGCACGACATCCACGCCGGTCAGCGGCAGATGCAATGCCAGTACTGCCACTACTCCGCGACCTTCTCTTCCGAGCCCGGCATTCCCAGCATGCAGACGTGCATGGGATGTCACCAGCTGAGCGTCAGCGGCACCACGCCGGAGAACAAGGCCGAGATCAAGAAGCTGCGCGACGCGTGGAACACGAAGAAGCCGATCGAATGGGTTCGGGTGCACGCAGTTGCCCGTCACGTGCATTTTCCGCATTCGGCCCACATCAAGGCCCTCGGGCCGCAGGCATGCGCGACGTGCCACGGCAACATCGCCCGCATGCCGCAGGTCTACCGGGTCAACAACGTGAACAACATGGGCTTCTGCATCACGTGCCACCTGGAGCGCAAGGTTTCGCGCGACTGCACCACGTGCCACTACTGACATGACGACTCGACTTCCTGAAGACGGAGCGCCGATGGCTGACCGGACCGAGGCGGAAGGCGTCGACCGACGCCAGTTCCTCAAGGTGGTTGGCACTGCGAGCGCGGGCGCGGCACTGCTGGGCGGCTGCTCGACCGAGCGGATCACCAAGCTGGTGCCGTACATGGTGCAGTCCGAGGACCAGGTCCCGGGCATCCCGACCTGGTACGCCAGCACCTGCACGGAGTGCAGCACCGGTTGCGGGATTCATGTGAAGACCCGCGAAGGGCGCCCGATCAAGCTCGAAGGCAACCCCGACCATCCGATCAATGCCGGCACGCTCTGCAGCCGCGGTCAAGCCGGCCTGCAGGGCCTCTACAACCCCGATCGCCTCATGGGGCCGATGGCGAAGAACGCCGCGGGAAAGTGGGACGAGATCAAGTGGGACGATGCGATCGCGCGTCTTTCCGCCAAGGTTGGTGCGGCGCACGGCGAACTCGCGGTGATCAACGGCTACGGCGCATCGACATTCTCGACCATGCTCACCAAGTGGACGGCAGCCCTCGGCGGCTTCATCACCAGTTACCAGCCGTTTTCGCGCGAAGCCGAGCGGCTGGCGAACCAGAAGAGCTGGGGGCGCACCGACCTGCCGGTGTACGACTTCGCCGCGGCGAAGTACATCGTCTCGTTCGGGGCCGACTACCTGGAGACATGGGGATCGACCATCGAGCAGCAGCGCGGATTTGCATCGTCGCATGGCTTCCACGACGGTTCCATGTCGCGGGCGGTTTTCGTCGGTCCGCGGCTCTCGCTGACTGCGGCGAACTCGGATGAGTGGATCAACGTGCCGGCGGGGAGCGAAGCGACAATCGCACTGGCGATGGCCCAGGTCATTGCCGGCAAGAACGGCCACCTCCTCGGCAGCTCGCTCGCCGCCTTCAGCCCCGATCAGGTGGCACGCGACACCGGCATCACCTCGGCACAGATCACCGCGCTCGCGACGGCGTTCGCTGCGGCTTCACCCTCGCTTGCCGTGGCTGGCGGCATCGGCGCGCAACACCGCGGAGCCATCGAGCTCTGTCATGCGGTCAACGTGCTCAACGAAGTCTGCGGAAACATTGGCAAGACGGTGGTCTTCGGGGCCGCCCCGGCCGACAGCGAAGGGTATGCCGGCGTGCAGGGACTCTTCGAGCGGATGGGCAAGGGAGAGTTCCAGGTGGTGCTCGTGCACGAAGCGAATCCACTTTATGCGCTGCCGAAGAGCGGCAAGTTCATCGAGGCATTCGCGAAGGTGCCGTTCAAGGTCTCGACCGCTGCGATCCTCGATGAAACCGCCGCGGCCTGCGACCTGATCCTTCCCAACCTGCACGCGCTCGAGCGTTGGGACGACCTGATGCCGCGCAACGGTATCACCGGCACCATGCAGCCGGTGATCGAGCCGGTGCGCGCCGGCATGCACACTGGCGACGTGCTCCTGCGCGTTTCGAAGACCGTAGCTGGCCCGGTGGCGGGGTTTGACGCGCCGAGCTTCGAGGCCTTCCTGAAGGGCGAGTGGCAGAAGAGCCTCACGTCCGCCGACTTCGACACCGCCTGGCGGGACACGATCGCGAAGGGCGGCATCTTTGGCGGCGCGCCCGCGCCGATGGCGGATCAGCCGAAGCTCACGCAGGCCGGCCCGATCACGTTGACCAAGGCAACCTTCGACGGCACGGGCGACTACGTCTTCATGCCGTACGCGTCGCCGCAGTACCACGATGGACGGGGCGCCAACAAGCCGTGGCTGCTGGAGAACCCCGATCCGATCACCAAGATCACCTGGCAGTCGTGGGTCGAAGTGCATCCCGACACGGCGGCCAAGCTCGACGTGCGCGAAGGGGAAATCGTCGAGCTTTCGTCGCCCCATGGCACGTTGCGAGCGCAGGTCTATGTCTATCAGGGAATCCGGCCCGATACGCTGGCCATGCCGCTGGGACTTGGCCACACCGAGTATGGGCGCTACGCCAAGGGGCGTGGCTCGAACGCGCTCGACGTGATCGGCGCCGCCGACGGCCAGGGCTTCCTGCCGTATCTGTCGACGCGGGTGTCGGTGGCTCGCACCAATGATTATCACAAGGTTGCGCGGGTCGACGGCATGCCGCGGCAGCTCGGCCGTGGCATCATCCAGACGATGCCGGTGGCGTACGCCGCCAAGGGAATGACGCCCGAGGAGTCGTACAAGGCAGCCGGGCGCCCGACAGCGGAGGCCAATCCCGAGCTCGAGCGCACCGCCATCGAGGGCTGGCACGCGAAACAGGCCGAAGCGACGAAGGTTGGCGACTACGAGGCCAAGCTGCCCAAGTGGGGACTCGCCGTCGATCTTTCGCGGTGCACGGGTTGCTCTGCGTGCGTCACGGCATGCTACGCGGAGAACAACATTCCCACGGTCGGGGAGGATCAGGTCTTCCGCCGTCGCGAGATGAGCTGGATGCGGATCGAGCGTTACTGGGAAGGGGGCACCGACGGCGAACCGTTGCAGGCGCGCTTCTCGCCGGTAATGTGCCAGCATTGTGACAATGCGCCGTGCGAGCCGGTCTGCCCGGTGTACGCGTCGTATCACACGCCTGATGGACTCAATGGCCAGGTCTACAATCGCTGCGTAGGCACTCGTTACTGCAGCAATAACTGCCCGTTCAAGGTGCGCTACTTCAACTGGCTCAAGTACAACGACACGGCGTGGCCCGAGCCGCTCAACCTGCAGCTCAATCCCGATGTCGTCACGCGCGTTCGCGGCGTGATGGAAAAGTGCACCTTCTGCGTCCAGCGGATTCGCGGTGCCCAGCACATCGCCAAGCTCGAGGATCGCGAACTCCGGGACGGTGAGATCGTCACCGCGTGCGCGCAAGCCTGTCCGTCCGGCGCGCTCAAGTTCGGCAACGTCAACGACCCCGCGGCAGCAGTGGTGAAGTGGCGCAGCGATCACCGCGGCTACGTGATGCTCGAGGAGACAAACGTGCGGCCGGCCGTGACCTAC
>JBEPVV010000036.1:0-9332 GCA_041690795.1 Gemmatimonadota bacterium
CAGTAGGACTCCTGCTGGTGATCGTCTGTGCCAACGTGGCCAACCTCCTGATCGCGCGCGGCGTGGCACGCGCGCGTGAGATCGGAATCCGGATGGCGATCGGCGCGGCGCGCGCTCGTGTCGTCCGCCAGCTGCTGGTGGAAAGCCTCCTGCTGGCACTCGTCGGCTCGGCCCTCGGCCTGATTGTCGCCTACTGGGTCGGCAAGGTGCTGCTCCAGCTGGGGAACATTGCCGGTGCGCCGCTCCCGATCGTGTTGCGCCTCAACGGCCACGTCGTGGGATTCATCGCCGTGCTGATCGTAGCGACCGCACTTGTGTTCGGCCTGGTGCCGGCACTCCACGGCACGCACCTCGACATCGGCGACACGCTCCGCGGCAGCGGACGCGGCATGGCTGGCCGAGGCCGCGGACAGCTGCAGCTGGGAAAGCTGCTGGTCGCGAGCCAGATCGCGCTCTCGGTTGTCCTGCTCGTCGGAATGGGAATGCTCGTGCGGAGCATGGCGCACCTGCAGCGCGCCGGCCTCGGCATGGATCGCGACCGCCTGCTCATTGTCCAAGTCGACGCGCAGCGGAGCGGGTACGACGGCCCTGCGCGTGGCGCATTGATTCGCGACCTGCTCGCGCGGGCGGCGCAGGTTCCGGGCGTCGCTGCGGCGACGGCGTCCAACAACGGCCTCTTCGGCGGCACGGAGTCACGCACGACGCTCGACGTGGCGGGGTTCACGCCGCGTTCACCAGACGACAGCATGGTGAATCTCGACCGCGTCGGTCCCGACTATTTCCGGACGATCGGCGGACGACTGCTGTCGGGGCGGGATATCCTGGCCTCCGACGACCGCAACACCGCCATGGTCGCCGTCGTCAACCAGAGCTTCGCGCGACAGTTCTTTCCGGTCGGCGACGCCTTGGGCAAGCACGTCATTACTGGCGGGACCGACCGGGAGATTGTCGGCGTTATCGCCGACGTGCAGGACCAAGGCGTGCGCGAGCCGCGCGCCGCGCGACTCTACGTAGCAATGCTGCAGAACTCCGAGCCGGCCGATGCCTTTACCCTTGAGGTGCGCGCCTCCCGCGATCCGGCCGCGCTCAGCGGCGCGGTGGGCAAAGCGCTCCTCCGCGCCAACGCCGCGCTGCGACTGCCCAGCAACCGGCCGCTCAACGTGCTCGTGTCCGACTCAATCAGCGAAGACCAGATGACCACCCGGCTGCTGTCAGCCTTCGGGGTTCTGGCGCTGACGCTGGCGTCGATCGGATTGTACGGGGTCATGAGCTACAACACGCAACGGCGGACCAGCGAGTTCGGGCTGCGCGTCGCCCTGGGCGCCACCCGTGGCGACGTGATATGGCTGGTGCTACGCGAAGCGATCTGGTTACTGGCAGGCGGCGCGGTGGCCGGGATAGCCGGGTCGCTGCTCGCAACGCGTCTGCTGCGCGAGCAGCTCTTCGGCGTCGAGCTCATCGACCCGGTGTCGATAGCACTGGCGATCGGTGCGTTGGCGATGGCGGTGCTGCTTGCCACGTCGCTCCCGGCGAGGCGCGCGGCGAACGTGGGGCCAATGGAGGCGCTCAGAAGCGAGTGACCGTCGCCGGCGCGCGAGCGAGGAGAAAAAAATGTCACCCGAAGCAAGGCTTCGGGTGACAGAACTTCGTGGCATCGCTTTCCCGCGCTTACTTGTCCCGCTTCTCCGTGATCCGGGACTTCTTGCCGCTGAGACCGCGCAAGTAGTACAGCTTGGCGCGACGGACGCGTCCGCGGCGTACGATCTCGATCGCCGAATACATCGGTGAATGCAGGGGAAACACGCGCTCGACACCGACACCGGCGGACACCTTGCGCACCGTGAAGGTTTCGTTGATCCCGCCACCGCGGCGCGCGATCACGACGCCTTCGTACGCCTGCAACCGTTCCTTGTCGCCTTCGCGCACGCGCACCAGCACCCGCACGCTGTCGCCGGCGTCGAACTTCGGCACATCGGTCCGCAGACCTTCGCGCGATACGTGATCCAGCAGTTCCATTCCCATCGTCATGCTCCTGCGCGTCGCGCGCGGTGTGTGGTCAGGACTTCGCACCGCTGTCGTCGCGATGCTCCGTTGCCGTGAACGCCGCCCAGAGATCGGGACGTCGTTCCTTCGTGAGTGCTTCCGCCTGCTCCTGCTTCCACGCGGCAATCGCCGCATGATTGCCCGACAGCAGCACGCCGGGAACCGGTGCCCCGCGCACCTCTGCGGGCCGGGTGTAACTCGGCGGACTCAACAGCCCGTCGTAGTGCGAGTCGGAACTGGCCGACTCGTGATCGCCGATCGCCCCGGGCAGGAGCCGGACCACTGCGTCCAGCACGCAGAGCGCGGCCGGTTCGCCGCCCGAGAGCACAAAATCGCCGACCGACACTTCCTCGGCGCCAAGCAGGTCGACCACGCGCTGGTCGATGTCCTTGTAGTGGCCGCAAAGCAGCGTCAGCTGCTCGCCCAGCGACCACCGCACTGCATCATCGTGCGTGAAGCGTCGCCCCCGCGCCGACATCACCACCACCGGACCGCCGGGTGTCAGGCTCTCCACCGCCTCGACGAACGGCTCCGCGCGCAACACCATTCCGGCGCCGCCACCGAAGGCGTAATCGTCGACAGTCTGGTGCCTGTCATGCGCAAAGTCTCGCAGCTGCACCAGCTGATACGACACTTTCCCTGCTGCCGCGGCCCGCCCCGGGATGCTCGCCGATACATACGGCGCCAGCGTTTCCGGAAAGAGGGTCACCACTCGAATCGCGAGCATGACGTCAGCCCAGCAATCCCTCAGGCACCGAAGCAACGAGCCGGCGCGTGCTGCGATCCACCTGCTTCACGTACTCGGCCCGGAAGGGCAGGAGGAACTCGCGGTGCGGCCCCTGAATCTCGATCGTCGTGCCCTGCGGCAGGTCGTAGACCGCGCTGACGATGCCGAGCGGCTCATCGGCCTCGTCGCGCACCGACCAGCCCACCAGTTCCTGCTGATAGACCTCGCCCTCTTCCAGCGGGACCACGACATCGCGCGACACCGCCACGAAGAGCTGCCGATAATCTTCCACCGCTTCGCGACGGTCGTGATCCTTGAACCGGAGCAGGCATTCGCGATGATAGATCCGCGCCTGCACGATCTCGACCTCGCCCACCTGCTCGCCACTCAGGTCGAGCAGCTGCAGCGTGCGGCCCGCCACGAACACCACCTCGGGATCGTCGGTGAGCGGGAAGATCGCCAGCTCACCCTTCAATCCGTGCGGCTTGCGCACCCGTCCGACCACGATCGGCGGTGCCACCGCATCCGGCATGCGAGCTAGACGCCGGCCTTCTTGAGGAGCGACGCGACCGTATCGGTCGGCGTGGCGCCCTTGGCGATCCACTCGCGCGCCTTCTCGACGTTGACCGTGTAGGGATCCTTGTCGTTCTTCGGACGATACGAACCGATCGTCTCGATGAACCGCCCGTCGCGCGGGGCGTCCTTGTCGGCGATCACGATGCGATACATCGGCAAACTCTTGCGTCCTTCGCGACGCAACCGGATACGAACAGCCATGGGATTCTCCGTCCTGCGGTTCAGCGCGGGGGGAACGATCGTCCGCCGAAGGGCATCTTCATCCCCGGCTTGCCCGCGACCTTCATGAGTTTCTGCATCTGCTTGAACTGCGCCAGCAACTGATTCACTTCCTGCACGGTCCGGCCCGATCCGCGGGCAATGCGCGCCCGCCGCGAACCATTCATCACATCCGGATCACTGCGCTCGCCCTTCGTCATCGACAGCACGATCGCCTCGATGTGCTTGAGCCGCTTTTCGTCCAGGTTCGCGCCCTTGAGCATCGCCGGGTTCACCCCGGGGAGCATGCCGAGCACGTTCTTGAGCGGCCCCAGCTTCTGCATCTGCCGCATCGCCGTCAGGAAGTCTTCCAGGTCGAGCCCGCGCTTCGATCCCGCCTTGCGCGCGAGCTTGCGGCTCTCTTCCTCGTCGACATTCTGTTGCGCCTTCTCCACCAGCGAGAGGACGTCGCCCTGCTGGAGAATCCGGCCAGCCATCCGGTCGGGATGGAACGGCTCCAGCCCGTCGAGCCCTTCGCCGGTACCGACGAACTTGATCGGTGCGCGAGTCACGCCATAGATCGAAAGCGCTGCGCCACCGCGCGCGTCGCCGTCCATCTTGGTCAGGATCACGCCGGTGATGCCGAGCGCATCGTGAAAGCCCTTGGCGACCCGCACCGCGTCCTGCCCCGTCATGCTGTCGGCCACCAGCAGGATCTCGTGCGGCTTGATGCTCGCCTTCAGTCGCACCAGTTCCTGCATCATCTCGTCGTCGATCTGCAGCCGACCGGCAGTGTCGACGATCACCGTGCGGGCGCGGGCCTTCGATGCCGCCTCAATACCCCGTCGCACGATGCCGGCGACGTCGGTCACACCCGGTTCGCCGTGCACGCCGACGTCAACCTGCCGCCCCAACGTCTGCAGCTGGTCGACTGCTGCGGGGCGATAGACGTCGGCCGCGATCAGAAACGGCGCCTTCTGCTCCGCCTTCAGCCGCCGCGCCAACTTGCCCGCTGTCGTCGTCTTGCCGCTGCCCTGCAACCCGACCAGCAGGATCACCGTGGGCGGGATCGAGGTGAACGCGAGCGGCGCCTGCTTCTCGCCCAGCATCGCGACCAGTTCGTCGTACACCACCTTGACCAGCTGCTGCCCCGGCCGCACGGCCTTCAGCACCTGTTCGCCGACCGCCTTTTCCTGCACCCGCTCGAGAAATTCCCGGGTCAGCTCGAAACTGACATCGGCCTCGAGCAGGACCCGCCGGATATCGCGGAGTCCCTCGCGCACCGCCGCTTCCGTCAGCACCCCCTTGCCGGTCAACCGGCGCAGGGTCTCGGTCAGCTTGGAAGACAGCTCGTCGAACATAGCCATCAAGGATAAAGGTGGCCGGCCTCTTAGGGTAGGATCTCGGCCTCCGGCAACGACTTCCACCCTTCCCAGGCAGCCGGCGCGACGACCACGCGCACACCTGGGTGCCGGCCGACCGCTCGCCGCTCGACGGCGATACGATAACCGGTTCTCGGGTTAGCGGAGAGCGGCGTTCCCACTGCGGACTGGAATTGCGCCCCCGAGGCAGCGTCGTCCCAGACCGTCATCCAGACCAGCGCTGGCCCGGCCGGCGTGCGGTAGATCCGCAAGCGGTCACCACCCCAGCCGATCGCCGGGTCGGTGTGCACTGTCGCCTCCCCTGTCAACTTGGTGCGAAGGAGGTCGATGTCGAACTCGCCGAACGTGTCCTCGAAGATCGGCACCCCCGAATCGTGAGTGAATCGGACGGTGAGCGGAAGGTCGCCGCGCTGGTAGCGGTCGTGGTGCAGCACCTGTTCGGTGGAGAGCGGCATGGCGTGACCGAAGGGCACCTTGCCCGGGTAGACATTGTCGAACCAGCGAACGAAGTCGGCGCCCTCGATGTAGGGAAAGGTCAGCCCTTCCCGAATCACCATCGGTGCACGGGCGTAGAACGACGTGCCGGTCTGCTGGGCGCGCAGCTGCTCGCGAAAGGTCGCCCAGAAGGCGTCGTTGGTCTGCAGGTTCATCCCCGGCACCAGCGCAATCAGCGACGCGAGGGTCGCCTGCCCCTCCATCACGGCCTGCGCAGCCGCCTGGCGGTCGGCGTCGTTCGAATCGCGGAGGATCGAGTCGAGGGGGACATACTGGTGCTGCAGCGCATGCACGAGTTCGTGCGCGAGCACGAGCCGCAGTTGTGCCGGGTCGCCTCCCTGCACGGCAAAGAGCGTCGTCGAATCGGGATCGTAGAAGCCGGCGATCTGCTCGGTGTAGAGATCGAGAAACATCTGTCGGAGGTCGATCGAATCGGGCAGCATCGTCAGGAGGCGGTACGCGGCGGCCACGCCCTCGAGCCGCTGCGGTGGTAACTCGCGCGCCATCTTGTTGACGAGATAGGCGCGGATCTCCTCGCGCGTTCGCACCGCAGACCGTGGCGTTCCCTTGAACTCAAGTCCGGCAGCCTTGGCGACCACCGGCATCAGCGAATCGACCAGACGACTCAGCTGCTGCTGCGACACCGCCTGCGCCGAAGGCGATGCGCCGCGACATGCCGTCAGCACCAGCGCGAGGAGCAGCGTGCGGCGAACGTTGGTCATGCGTGTCTCCCGAGTGGACTGCGGCGCTGCACATTGGCGCAGGCACGGCGCAGAAAGTCTCCTGCCGAATTCACCCGAGCATCGTGCGTGTGTACCACGCGATGATCGCCGGTCCTGCGATCCAGCAGGCTGCGGCACCAGCGGCGAGAAAGATTCCGAATGGCACCAGCTTGCTGCGGCCGGCGAGCTTGAACGGCAGGAAGATGATGGTTCCGAGCACCGCGCCAAGGAACACGGTGAGCAGCACGCCCTGCCACCCGAGGAACGCGCCGATCATCGCCATCATCTTGATATCGCCACCACCCATTGCCTCTTCACCCAAGGCCTTCGTGCCCAGGAAGGCGACCAGCCAGAGCGAGGCGAAGCCGACAGCGGCGCCGAGCACGGCGTGGGGCCACGAGAGCGCGTGCGGGTTGGCCGGGTGACCGTTCCATCCCGATGCGAAGGCGAGGAGCAAACCCAGCGCCGCGCCGCCGAGGGAGAACTCGTCGGGGATGATGTATTCCCGCGCGTCGGTGACGGCGATGCCCAGGAGGATGGTGCCGAAGACCGCTGCGCGCAGGGATTCGAGGTCGTAGCCGTAGGCGTACGCCGCGGCAATCCAGATGCCCGCGGTGGCGAGCTCGATCAGCGGGTAGCGCCACGGGATGCTGAGCTTGCAATGACGGCATCGCGCCCGCAGCAGCAGCCACGAGATCACCGGCACGTTGTCGTACCAGGCGATGAGGTTGCCGCACTGCGGGCAGCGCGAGCGTGGGCTCACGACTGATTGCATCGCCGGCCAGCGGACGATGCAGACATTCAGGAACGACCCGATCAGCAGGCCGAACACTCCGGCAAGGATCAGCAGCGCAAGTTCCGGATTCACCGCGTCACCTGATAGAGGATGATGCCCGCGGCCACCGCGACATTGAGTGACTCCGCGCCCGGCTGAATCGGAATGCCGATCCGGCGCCGTGCGGCCGCGAGCAACTCGGCACGCACGCCCGCCCCTTCGTTGCCGAAGATCAGCGCGAGCGACTCGCCGGGTGGCGGCGCCTGGACCGGGTCGCCATCGATCGCCGTGGCCCACAGCGCGACGCGGTGCCGCTCGACCAGGCCAAAAAGCGCGGCGTCATCAGCGAGGCAATGCGGCAGGTGAAAGAGCGCGCCCATCGCGCCCCGCACGACCTTGGGATTGGTGAGGTCGGCAGTGCCGGGGAGCGCGACCAGGCCAGCGGCGTTGAATGCAGCCGCGGTGCGCGCGATGGTGCCGACGTTGCCGGGGTCCTGCACGCCGTCGAGCACCACCAGGGGGCGGCCGGACGCCGGCACGAAATGTTCGATCGGCCACTTCCTCGTTTGGTACACTGCCACCACACCTTGCGGCTGCTCGGTCGCCGCCAGCGCGATCAGCTCGTCGTCCGGCACCGACTCGATCGGAGCCACGCGAGCCAGCAACGCCTGCCGCAACTTGATACCGCGCTCCGTCGCTGCGAGCGCCGGCGAAATGAACGCGCCCTTGCAGTGGACACCGGCCACGAGCATTTCTTCCACCAGCCTGACCCCTTCGGCGAGGGCGAGGCCGCGACGCTCTCGCCCCTTGCGCCGGTGCAGGTCACGAATTGTGCTCAGCAGGGTCATGAAACCGGAGAGGAAATGGGAGAACGAACTCCCCGCATCGCGCTGACGATTGCGGGTTCGGATTCCGGCGGTGGCGCGGGCATCCAGGCCGACCTCAGAACCTTTGCCGCCTTCGGCTGCTTCGGCACGTCGGTCGTCACGGCGATCACCGCGCAAAATACCCTCGGCGTGCATGCAGTTCACCCGGTTCCCGCCGGAATGGTCACGGCCCAGCTCGACGCGCTGGCCACCGATCTGCCGCCCGATGCCTGCAAGACCGGTATGCTCGCCACGCGCGAGAACGTGGAAATGGTGGCCAACGCCATCGCGCGACACGGCTGGAATCGCTACGTCCTCGATCCGGTGATGATTTCGTCGTCGCGCGACACCCTGATCGACAGCGACGCGGTGGAATTGATCCGCGACCTGTTGCTGCCACTCGCCGCCTGCATCACACCCAATCTCGACGAAGCAGAGCGACTGACGGGGCTGGCCGTCCGCGACGCCGAGGCCATGGTCCGCGCCGGCGAAGTTCTCGTCGCTGGGGGCGCACGCGCGGCGCTGGTGAAAGGTGGTCATCTCGAAAGCGACATTCTGGTGGACGTCCTCGTGACACCCGACGGCGTGCAGCGCTACACCCGGATGCGGCTGAACACCCGAGCGACACACGGCACCGGGTGCACGCTCTCCGCAGCAATCACCGCAGGACTGGCGCACGGCGCGAAGCTCGAGGACGCTGTGACGCGCGCAATCGACTATGTGCAATCGGCAATCCGCAACGCGCCCGGGCTTGGCGCGGGAAGCGGCCCGCTCGGCCCGGGTGCGCTGAAGAACTAGCGCCCGAGCGCGGTGACGACGCCGGTCACCAGGTTCGCCAGCTTGGCGGAGATCTGGTCGGCCACTGCCATCACTTCCGCGTGATTGAGCGGAAGGTGACTGATCCCTGCCGCCGGGTTGGTGATGGTCGAAATCCCCAGTACCCGCATGCCACGCGCTCTGGCAACGATCGTTTCGGGCACGGTGCTCATTCCCACGGCATCGGCGCCGAGGCGTTCGAGCATCCGGATCTCAGCCGGTGTCTCGTATGTCGGCCCCAGCAGCGCGGCGTACACTCCGTCCGCGAGCTCGATTCCCTGCTCGCGCGCCAGCTCGTGTGCGACGCGGCGCAGCTCCGCATCGTAGGCCACGGTCATGTCGGGAAAGCGGGTCTCGCCGGGCAACACGTCTCCTTCGAGCGGATTGCGGCCGGTCAGGTTGATGTGATCGGTGATCGCCATCAGCGTTCCGGGCACCAGCGACCGGCGAATCCCCCCCGCCGCATTGGTGACGATCAGTGTTTCGGCACCCAGCGTGGCACACACCCTTACCGGCAACGCCGAGACCGCAGCTGCGTGTCCTTCGTACATGTGGAAGCGGCCGCTCTGCATGATCACCGGGACACCGCCGAGCACGCCGGCCACCAGTTCGCCCTTGTGACCGATGACGGTGGTGCCATGGAAGCCGGGAATGTCACGATACGGGATGCGAATCGGATCGCTGATTCGCTCTGCCAGGCCACCGAGCCCGGACCCAAGCACAATCATCACC